>DASQTM010000483.1:0-6621 GCA_035641875.1 Microvirga sp.
GCGGGCGTCACCATCAACCGCCCGCCCCGGGACGGGTACATGGCCTTCATCAAGACCCCCGACAACATCTCCATCGAACTGCTCCAGCGCGGCGAGCCGAAACCGGCGCAGGAGCCCTGGGCCTCTATGCCGAACACCGGAACGTGGTAGGAGAGGCGACCCGGAGGCGGATTTCAGGTCCCAAGCCTCGTGTGACGATACGGGTGGCGAAAGCGCCTTTCCCAGGTGTCAGACGGGGCTTACGATAACAGACCGGTCTGAACCGGCGGAGGAACATCTTGGCACGTGAAGCGATCCGGTTTTGGCGGCAGGGGCGGCCCGTCGAGGTCTCGGGCTTTCATCCGCGCACCACGCTTCTGGACTACCTGAGGCTCGAGGAGCGCCGAGTCGGCACCAAGGAGGGCTGCGCGGAGGGCGATTGCGGCGCCTGCACGGTGGCCCTCGGCCGGGTGCGGGACGGGCGCGTCCATTACGAGCCGGTCAACGCCTGCATCCTGCTGCTGGGCCAGGTGGACGGGGCGGAGGTCGTGACCGTGGAGGACCTAGCCTCCAAGGGAGAGCTGCATCCCGTGCAATCCGCCATGGTGGGGAACCACGGCTCCCAATGCGGCTTCTGCACCCCCGGCATCGTCATGAGCCTGTTCACCCTCTATCATGCGGGCGAGAGGCCCCTGAGCCGCGAGGCCGCGAACGATGCCCTGGCGGGCAACCTCTGCCGCTGCACGGGCTACCGGCCTATCGTTGATGCGGCGTTGCAGGCCTGCGGCGAGGCCCCGAACGACACTTTTGCCCAGGCCGGCCAGGAGACTGCCGGGGGTCTGACCGGGTTGGCGGACGGGCAGGACATCGTGATCGCCAACGGCGCAGGCTTCTTCGCCGCTCCGGCCAGCGAGAACTCGCTCGCAAGCCTTTATGCAGGGCATCCCGACGCCACGCTCGTAGCCGGCTGCACCGATGTGGGCCTGTGGATCACCAAGGGCATGGCCGAGCTGGACAAGATCATCTGGCTCGGGCGCGTGTCCGGTCTCGATGTCATCGACGATAGGCCTGACTCCCTCGCCATCGGCGCCACCGCGACCCATGCGGCGGCCTATCCGTTCCTGGCCGGCATCGACCCCGATCTCGGGGAGCTCATGCGCCGGTTCGGATCGGCCCAGGTCCGCGCCTCGGGCACGGTAGGCGGCAACATCGCCAACGGCTCGCCCATCGGCGATCTCGCGCCCGCCTTCATCGCCCTGGGCTCCGAGCTGGAGCTGCGCCGGGGCGAGACCACTCGAACCCTGCCGCTCGAAAACTTCTTCATCGCCTATCGCAGGCAGGATCGCCTGCCGGGCGAGTTCGTCCGCCAGGTCACGGTTCCGAAACTGAGGGAAAATCAGGTCTTTCGAGCCTACAAGGTCTCGAAGCGCTTCGACGAGGATATCTCGGCCGCCATGGGGGCGTTCCGCTTCACCCTCGACGGCCGCCGCATTGCCGAGGCGCGGGTCGCCTTCGGCGGCATGGCGGCCATCCCGAAGCGGGCCACCGAGACCGAACGGGCGCTCGCGGGCCTGTCCCTTGACGATCCGTCCTCCTGGGGCGAGGCGCTGGCGGCGATCGGGCGCGACTACCAGCCCCTGGACGACCACCGGGCATCCGCCGCCTATCGCGCGACCATCGCCCGCAACCTCCTGTTCAAGGCCCTGAGCGAGACCGCCTCCGGCCAGACCCGCGCCACCCGCATCGTCGGCCAGCGCGAGGCGCTTGCGGCGGCGGAGTAGAGTGATGAACGCACCCACCAAACCCCCGACGGACACGGAATCGCTCCGCCATGTCCGCAAGCCCGTGCCGCACGATTCCGGGTTCAAGCACGTGCAAGGCTCCGCGCAGTACATCGACGACATCCGCGAGCCGGAGGGCACCCTCCATGTGGCGGTCGGCCAGTCGCCGAAGGCGCGCGGGCGGCTGATCTCCCTCGATGTCTCGGCAGTGCGCGCGGTGCCGGGCGTCGTCGTGGTCCTGACCGCATCTGACATTCCCGGCAAGAACGACGTGTCGCCCGCCTTCGGCGACGATCCGCTCTTCGTCGACCACGACATCAGCTTCCTCGGCCAGGCGCTCTTCGCCGTCGTGGCGACGGATCGCGATATCGCGCGCCGCGCGGTCAAGCAGGCTGTCATGGAGATCGAGTCGGAGGAGCCCAGCATCACGGTGGAGGATGCCCTGGAGCGCGGCGAGACCGTGCTGCCGGACTACGCCTATGGGCGCGGCGATCCGGATGCGGCCATCGTGCAGGCGCCGCACCGGCTCGAAGGACAGTTCCGCGTCGGCGGGCAGGAGCATTTCTATCTCGAAGGGCAGGTGGCCCTGGCGATCCCCGGCGAGGATGGGGACATCCACGTCTATTCCTCCACGCAGCACCCCACCGAGGTGCAGCATGTGGTGGCCCGCGTCCTCGATCTCCCTGACGCCTATGTGACCTGCGAGACCCGCCGCATGGGCGGGGGCTTCGGCGGCAAGGAGAGCCAGGCGACGCAGTGGGCGGTGACCGCGGCCCTCGCGGCGCGCGTGACCGGCAGGCCGTGCAAGCTGCGCCTCGACCGGGACGACGAGTTCATCCTCACCGGCAAGCGGCACGATTTCCGCTGCGACTGGCGCGTCGGCTTCGACCCGGAGGGGCGCATCCAGGGCTACGGGGTCGATCTCATGGCCCGTTGCGGCTGTTCGGCGGATCTCTCCGGCGGCGTGGTGGACCGGGCGATGTTCCATGCGGACAACGCCTATTGGATGCCCGCCGTCCACATCGCCTCGAAGCGGCTGAAAACCAACACCGTATCCAACACCGCCTTTCGCGGCTTCGGCGGCCCGCAGGGCATGATCGCCATCGAACACGTGATGGACCAGATCGCCTGGGCGACCGGGCGCGATCCGCTCGACGTGCGCTACGCCAATTTCTACCGGCCGGGCCGGAATCTTACGCCCTACGGCATGGAGGTGGAGGAGACCGACACGCTGCTCGGCCTCGTGCAGACCCTGGAGCGCGCCTCGAACTATCGCGCGAGGCGGGAGGAGATCGCCGCCTTCAACGCCTCCTCGCCCATCATGAAGCGCGGGCTTTCCCTGACGCCGGTGAAGTTCGGCATCAGCTTCACGCTCACCCACATGAATCAGGCGGGCGCCCTAGTGCATGTCTATCAGGACGGCTCCGTGCATCTGAACCACGGCGGCACCGAGATGGGGCAGGGGCTCTACATCAAGGTGGCGCAGGTGGTGGCGGAGGAATTCGGCATCTCCATGGAGCGGGTGCGCATCACCGCGACCACCACCGCGAAGGTGCCCAACACCTCGCCCACGGCGGCCTCCTCCGGCTCCGATCTCAACGGCATGGCCGCCCGCATCGCGGCAGGCGCGATCAAGCGGCGCATGATCGCCCATGCGTCGGAGGCTTATGGCGTTCCGGAGGAGCAGATCGCGTTCCGGGACGACCGGGTCTTCATCGGCAACGAGAGCCTGCCCTTCGACGAGCTTGCGAAGAAATGCATTCTCGCCCGGGTCTCCCTCTCGGAGGCGGGCCATTACAAGACGCCGAAGATCACCTGGGATCGGGCCAAGGCGACGGGGCGGCCCTTCTTCTATTTCGCCTATGGGGCGGCCTGCTCCGAGGTCGTGGTCGACACGCTCACCGGCGAGAACCGCCTCCTGCGCACGGACATCCTCTACGATGCCGGCAAGTCCCTGAATCCGGCCATCGATATCGGCCAGATCGAGGGCGGCTTCGTGCAGGGCATGGGCTGGCTCACCACGGAGGAACTGGTGTTCAGCCGGGACGGGCGTCTGCTCACCCATGCGCCGTCCACCTACAAGATCCCGGTCGCCTCGGACGTGCCGGCCGATTTCAACGTGACGCTCTATCCCAATTCCAACCGGGAGGAGACGATCTACCGCTCCAAGGCGGTGGGGGAGCCGCCGATCATGCTGGCGAACAGCGTGTTCTGCGCCCTTGCGGATGCGGTCCACGCCCTCGATCCCTCCCGGCCCGTGCCACTGAACGCGCCCGCGACGCCGGAGGCGATCCTGCGCGCCTGCGAGGCGCTGCGGGGGAGGCCGATGGGGTGAAGGTCTGGCGGCAGCTCAGCGAGTTCGTGCAAAGGCACAAGGCTGCCGCCCTCATCACTGTGCATGAGGTCAAGGGCTCCGCCCCGCGGGAAAAGGGCGCCCGCATGGTCGTGCGGCCGGACGGCGCTTTCCACGGCACCATCGGGGGCGGGCAGCTCGAGTTCCGCATGCTCGACATGGCCCGCGAGATGCTGGCCCAAGGGCGCAGCCCGGCGCAAGTCGTCGATCAGGCCCTGGGCCCCGATCTCGGCCAATGCTGCGGCGGCCGGGTGAAGATCCTCATCGAGACCTTCGACGCCCGGGACCTGGAGGATCTTGCGCCCCTCTTGGCAGCGGAGGTCCAGGGCGGCGTGTTCGAGGTGGAATGCCGCCGGGAGGAGGGCCGCGTGAGGCGGGAGCTGGCCTCCGCCGTGGGCGACGACACATGGACCGGATGGCGGGAGATCCACGGCGAGGCTCTCACGCCCGTCCTGCTCTTCGGGGCCGGCCATGTGGGGCGCGCCCTGGTTCTAGCGCTGGCGCCCCTGCCGTTCTCGGTTCGCTGGCTCGACAGCCGGGAGGACGCCTTTCCGCCCCATATCCCGCCCGGCGCCAGGGCCGTGCACATGCGCGACCCGGAGGCCGAGATCGCTGCGGCCGGGCCGAACTCCCTCGTTCTGGTCATGACCCATGACCACCCCCTCGACATGGCCATCACGGCGGCGGCCCTGCGGCGGGGCTTTCCCTATGTGGGTCTCATCGGCAGCCACACGAAGCGGGCGCGCTTCGAGAAGCGCTTCAGGGAGCTGGGCCTGGATGAGGCGAGGATCCGGTCCCTGGTCTGCCCCATCGGGCTTTCCGGCATCATGGACAAGGACCCGGCAGTGATCGCAGCCTCCGTCACGGCGCAGCTCCTGCAGGTGCGGGAGCACGGGCCGCTCGCCCAAAACCTCTCGCCTCCCGCCGCGTCAAACGATACATACCCCTCATGAGCGACATGAAGACAGAAGATCAGCGCCATCTGAAGCGCGCCATCGACCTTTCGCGGGAGCATATGGAAGACGGCGCCGGCGGGCCGTTCGGCGCGGTGATCGTGCGCGACGGGACGGTTCTGGCCGAAGGCTGGAACCAGGTCACCACCGCCAACGATCCCACGGCCCATGCGGAGGTGACGGCGATCCGCCGCGCTTGCCAGGAGGTGGGCGATTTCGCCCTGGAGGGCGCGACCCTCTACACGAGCTGCGAGCCATGCCCCATGTGCCTCGCCTCCGCCTATTGGGCGCGGGTCTCGCGCATCGTCTATGCCAATACGCGGCAGGACGCGGCAGGAATCGGCTTCGACGACAGCCTGATCTACGACGAGATCCCCAAGCCCATTTCCGAGCGCCTCATCCCCATGGACCATCTGCCGAGCCTGGAGGCCAAGGCCGTGTTCGACGCCTGGGCGGACAAGCCTGACAAGATCCGGTATTAGGAATTGGCGAGCGGTTCGTGATTAGTAGCGAACGATTTCGCACAATGCGGCTTACCACCAGCACCGAGTCACAACGACCAACCACCTACGACGAGACAAAGCCATGCCCCGCGTCGCCACCATCGTCCGCAAGCCTGCCGTGAAGGCCGACCGTGTCGTCGACACGGTGACCCTCGATCATGGCGCAAGGAACCGCCGCCATGGGGCGCTGAAAGGCGAGGGTGGAACCGAGATCCTGCTCGATCTCGACATGGAGACCACCATCAACGACGGCGATGCCCTGCGGCTGGAGGACGGCAGCCTGGTGCAGGTGAAGGCCGCGACGGAGCAGCTTCTTGAGGTGCGGGCCGAGAACCCGCATCGCCTCATGCGGCTCGCTTGGCACCTGGGCAGCCAGCATGGCCTTGTGGAGGTCGCGGGCGATGCCCTCTACATCGAAAACGATCCGGCCCTTGCCGAGTTGGCGCGGGGGCAGGGCTGCACGGCCACGCCCGTGGAGCGCCCCTTCAAGCCGGAGCGCAGCGCCCACGTGTGTGATCACGACCATGACCACGCTCACCACCATCATGGCCATGCCCACGAACACCGCCATCACGATCATGCGCATGGACATGATCATGCCCATGCCCACGATCAGGCGCACGAGCACCATCATCAGCACCATCACCATGAGCATGGCGAGGCCTGCGAGCATCACCACCACGGCCACAAGCACGATCACTGACCGGCTTTAACTCCCCCGTAGATCCACGACCATGTCCAAGACCACCCGCGCCACCCTCGCCCTCCAGCAGGCGGGCGTGGCCTTCACGGTCCACGCCTACGATTATGACCCAGATGCGGAGCGCATCGGCCTCCAGGCAGCCGAGGCCATGGGCGCCGACCCGGGCAGCGTGCTCAAGACTCTCATGGTGCTGGTGGACGGCAGGCCGGCCTGCGTGATCCTGCCCTCCGACCGGGAGGTGAACCTGAAGAAGCTCGCATCCGCCCTTGGCGGCAAGGCAGCCCAGATGATGAAGCCTGTGGATGCGGAGCGGATCACCGGCTACCACGTGGGCGGCATCAGTCCTTTC
>DASQTM010000484.1:0-4951 GCA_035641875.1 Microvirga sp.
GATCCTGCGCCTCGTGGCGGCGGCCGGCAGCGGCGCCGACCCGGGCGCGGAGCCCATTCACCGGCACTTGGCCGCTTCCTGGAACGCGCCGCCCGGGTCCGTCGAGCCGATCCGGCGCGCCCTGGTGCTGTGCGCGGATCACGAGCTCAGCTCCTCGGCTTTCGCGGTGCGGGTCACGGCCTCCACCGGCGCATCCCTGCGCAACGCCGTCATCGGCGGGCTCGTCGCCCTGAGCGGGCCCTATCACGGCGGCATGACCGAGCGTGTCAGGGCGTTCCTGGACAATCCGAAGGCGTTCCCCCGGCCGGTTTTCAGGCACCGGCTCTATCCGGAGGGCGACCCCCGCGGGCCCGCCCTGCTGGAGGCCGTGCCGCTCCTGGCCTCCGACGCCACGACCCTGCGGGCCATCGAGGCGGCCGGGGAGAAGCCCGGCATTGACGCGGCCCTCGTGATGATGGAACGAGCCTACGGCCTGCCGGCCGGCGCAGCCTTCACGCTCTTCGCCGTCGGGCGCACCGCCGGATGGCTCGCCCACGCTATCGAGCAGCGCAGCCAAGCCAGGCTCATCCGGCCCCGGGCCCATTACCAAGTGGCCGAGGAGGAAACGCCCCATGAGCGATGACCGCTTCTATCCCGCCCGTCCGGTTCTCGCCGCTTCCGTCGCGGTTCTGCGCGAGGGGCGGATCCTGCTGGCGGCCCGGGGAAAGCCCCCGAGCGAGGGCCTGTACTCCCTGCCCGGCGGGATGGTGGAGACAGGCGAGACCCTGGGCGCGGCCGCCCTCCGGGAACTGCGCGAGGAAGTGGGCGTGGAGGCCGAGCTCATCGGCCTGATCGCCCCGGTGGAATTCATTGAAAGGGATGCGAAAGGGCATATAAAGCATCATGTCGTCATCGCCGCCCATGCAGCCCGCTGGGTTTCCGGCGAACCCCAGACAGGACCGGAAGCAAAGGACATCCGTTGGGTCACGGAACGGGACATCGCCGACCTGCCCCTGACAGCGGGCCTGAAGCCTATTCTGAAGCAGGCCTTCAGGATCGGGCGTGGAGGCGCAGTCCCATGCGGCGCGTAGCGCCTGCCCTCGCGGCGGCGCTGGCCTTGGCTCAGCCGGCTTCGGCTCAGAATTTCTTCGAGCGGCTGTTTGGCGCGCCCCAAGGCGTCCCTCCGCCGGGGCAAGGGGTTCCGCCGCAGTATCGGCCGCAGCCGCAATACCTGCCCCAGCCGCAGCCCGGCTATCAGCCCCGCTACGGTCCCCAGCCGCCCCCGCAGCGGCGCTCTCAGCCGCAGCCCCCCGCCCAGCAGCGCCCGGCCCCGCAACAGCAGCCGCCGCAACAGCAGGCCGAGCCTGCCCCGGCGGCCGAGCCGCCGCCCGCCCCTTATGAGAAGGAGCTCCTGCGGCTCGCCGAGATCATCGGGTCGCTTGCCCTCCTGCGCCCCCTCTGCGCCGCTCCCGATGCGGGCGAGTGGAGCCGGCGCATGCAGTTTCTGCTCGAGGCCGAGGGGACCACCCCCGGCCGGCGCGAGCGCCTGGCCGGAGCCTATAACAAGGGCTACCAGGCCTATGCCCTCACCTACCGGGTCTGCACCCCATCGGCCCAGGTGGCCTCCGCCCGCTACATCAAGGAGGGCGAGCAGCTCGCCCGCAACATCACCGGGCGCTACGGCGGCTGATTTATCCACATGGATCGGCGCCGCGCCCCTCGCGTTAACCCCATTGCAAGGTGATG
The DNA here is from genome assembly GCA_035641875.1 of Microvirga sp. GTDB lineage: Bacteria > Pseudomonadota > Alphaproteobacteria > Rhizobiales > Beijerinckiaceae > Microvirga. The sequence goes on from DASQTM010000484.1 coordinate 1,726, forward strand.
CTGGCCTTGGGCCCGCGCGACCCGTAACTTGGGATCTACCCGAACCCGCGCGCCGCCCCTCAAGGGGCCTGGATCATGAACGACAACGACGTCCCTCTCTCCGAGCTGCCCGAACTCAGCGCTCTCAAGCAGGCGGCCCTGAGCTATGTGACCGACGCCTTCGCCGAGGCGGAGCTCGACGGGCTCGACGCCGATTGCATGGCGCAGGCAGCCCTCTTCGCAGCCTTCACCGAGCTCGTGGCCACCTATGGGGAAGACGCCGTGGCGGACTACGCCGCCACCCTGCCGGACAAGATCCGCAGCGGCGCGTTCTCGATGGCGGTGACGCTGAGGCACTGAGGGTCTTTCTTTCGCGGCAGCCTTGACCTGGCGCTCAATCTCGCCATGATAAGAGCATGACTACGACCCTGCGCATCTCCCTTTCGTATTATCCGCCGTCTTCATAGAAGCGGCACGGATCGATTGTTATTGTCGAAATGATGCCGCCGCAGGGCGGCGTTTTCATATCCAACGATGTCCCTGAGGCGGTCCTAAGAGTGACCGAGGACATCATGATCAGCCTAGTTCGGGCAGCCTGCACCAATTCACCTGCACCTCACCCGCGACGACCTAGCGTCGGCATCATTGGCGTTGGCGCCTTTGGAGAGCTCTGCATTCCGCATCTTCGCCGTTTTCTAAAGGTCAAACTCTACGATCCGGTCCGGGATCTCGGCACGCTATGCGAGCGACACGAGGTCGAAGCCGTCGATCTGAACGAGGCAGCCCGGCAGGATATCGTCCTGCTTGCCCTTCCCTTTCGCCACCTTCAATCGGTGGCGCGAGAGATCGCTCCGCATTTGCGCCCCGGCAGCCTTGTGGTCGATGTCTGCTCGATCAAGACAAAGCCGCTCTCCATTTTGGAAGAAGAACTTCCGCCAACAATCAACATCATCGGCATGCATCCGTTATTTGGACCGCAAAGTAGCCGAGACGGCATCAAGGGTCTGCGCATTGCGCTCTGCCCGGTGCGAGGCCGCAAAGGGCCGATCGTCGAGCGCTTTCTGCGACGAGAGCTGGAGCTTGAGGTGATCCGAATGACGGCCGAGCAGCATGACCGGCAAATGGCCTATGTGCAGGGACTGACTCATCTGATCGCACGCATCGTAGTCGCCATGGACGTGCCGCCCCTGGAGCATACGACAACGACGTTTTCACATCTGGACAGGATGACCAGCATGGTGCGGCACGACTCCGACGAGGTGTTCCGAACGATCATCGAGGACAATCCGTTCGTGGACGACGTGATGAGATCTTTCGTGAAGGCCACGAGGGACGTGTTGCAGCCGTTCGGTTACCCGGCGAACAGCGATGCTCTGTCGTGAGCCTGCCTCAAGCATATCAATGTGAGCGCAAGCCTCGAGTGAGCTCTAACCCAGCGTCTCCTCGAACCGCACCACCTCTCCGGTGGACGGCGTCTCAAGCGTCCCGTCCCACATGACCACATTGCCGCGCACCACCGTGCCGATGGGCCAGCCGGTGACCTTCTTGCCGTCGTAGGGGGTCCAGGAGGATTTGGAGGCGATCCAGTCGTTGCGGATGGTCTCGATGCGCTTGAGGTCGACCACGGTGAAATCCGCGTCGTAGCCCACGGCGATGCGGCCTTTTCGGGCGATGCCGAAGAGGCGCTTGGGGCCTGCGCTCGTCATGTCGACGAAGCGCTCCAGGGTCAGCCGGCTCGCATTCACATGGTCGAGCATGACGGGCACCAGGGTCTGCACGCCGGTCATGCCGGAGGGCGTGTTGGGATAGGTCTTGTCCTTTTCCTCGCTTGTGTGCGGCGCGTGATCGGAGCCCAGGATGTCGGCGACGCCCTCATCGAGGCCGAGCCACAGGGCGGCGCGATGAGCCTCGTCGCGCACGGGCGGGTTCATCTGCACATAGGCGCCGAGGCGCACGTAATCGTCCGGGCCGCAGAGGGTGAGGTGGTGCGGCGTGACCTCGACCGACGCCAGGTCCTTGTGCTGCCGCAGAAGCGCCATCTCCTGCGCCGTGGTGACGTGGAGGACGTGGATGCGCGCGCCGGTCTGCCGGGCGATGCGCACCAGGCGCTCCGTGCAGGCGAGCGCCACCTCCGGCGAGCGCCAGACCGGGTGCGAGCGAGGATCGCCCTCGACGCGCAGGGGCTTCCTCTCGCGCAGCATCGCCTCGTCCTCGGAGTGGAAAGCGGCGCGGCGGCGGATGCGGCTCAAGATGCGGGCGATGCCCTCGTCGTCCTCCACGAGAAGCGTGCCGGTGGAGGAGCCCATGAACACCTTGACGCCGGCAGCGCCCGGCAGGCGCTCCAGCTCCGGCAGGCTATCCACGTTCTCGTGGGTTCCGCCCACCCAGAAGGCGAAGTCGCAATGCATGCGGTGATGGCCGCGCCTCACCTTGTCGGCGAGCGCCTCCGGGCTCGTGGTTTGCGGATTGGTGTTGGGCATCTCGAACACCGCTGTGACGCCGCCCATGACGGCGGCCCGGGAGCCGGATTCGAGGTCTTCCTTGTGCTCGAGGCCGGGCTCGCGGAAATGCACCTGGGTGTCGATGACGCCTGGCAGGATGTGCAGGCCGCGGCAGTTGATCTCCCGCGCCGCGGAGGCGTGGGACAGATCCCCGATGGCCGCGATGGCGCCGCCCCTCACGCCCACGTCGCGCTCGAAGCGTCCGTCGTGATTGACGACGACGCCGCCCTTGAGGATCAGGTCGAAGGTCTGGGCCATGGCAGTCTCATCCCTTGAGGCCGATGCGGAAGGGGCATATGTCACGCTTCACGCAAAGAGCAAGGGGAGCGGGCATGCCGTCAGTCCATTTAGCCGACCGGGGCGTGGTAAGGGTTTCGGGCGAGGACGCCAAGACCTTTCTCGACGGCCTCGCCACCTGCGATCTCGACCGCATCTCGCCGGCCGAGGCGCGATTCGGCGCGCTGCTGACGCCCCAGGGCAAGATCCTGTTCGACTTCATCGTCTTCCAGGCGCCCCTCGAGATCGGCGGCGGATATTATCTCGATGTGCTCAGGGTCCACGCGCCCGACCTCGTCAAGCGCCTCGGCTTCTACCGGCTGCGGGCCAAGGCGGCCATCGAGGACCTGTCCGACACCCTTGCGGTGGTGGCCGGCTGGGACGCGCCCAAGCCTGCGGAGGAGGCCGGCCTTGTGGCGGGGGATCCGCGCCTGGCGGATCTGGGCTGGCGGGCCATCGTGGCGGCGGCG
>DASQTM010000485.1:0-2346 GCA_035641875.1 Microvirga sp.
CCTGTGGCTAGAGGGGGGCACCAAGGGCGTGATGAGTAGCCTGGGGTTCAACCCGACCATCGTCGAGCGGCCGCGGAGCAAGGGGGCGGCGCTCGCGGCGGCGCGGGCCGCTTTTGCCCGGTGCCCGTTCGACGAGCAGGCTTGCGGCTTGGGGCTGCGGCGGCTTCGGGCTTACCGGAAGGAGTGGGATGAGACGCGAGGGGTGTGGAAGGACCGGCCCCGGCTCGCACGGGGCAGACGCCTTCCTGACCTTCGCCTGCTCCGGCTACAAGCCGCCCTCGCCCCTTCCGACCAGGAAGCGGAGCTTCGGATGGGTGGTCTGATCGACATTGCCGGGGCAGATCTGCCGACCGAGGAGCGAGTCCGCTCTGGGGCTTTCTAGAGTAAAGAAACCCTGCGTCGGAGGTTTGCAGGGACAGCAGTGGCCATGGCGACCTCTGAACGGACGATCGCCACCATGAATCACACTCATGTCACTCCAGGGAATCTGGAGGCTTCTGTGAGGTCCGCGACACGAAGCTGGGCAGCGCGGCTCGGCGCCGGACCTCATTGAAGCCGGATTGAGCGAAGCCGCGGGATGGCGCGAGCGCTATGGGGACTGTAGTTGTGCCGTCTTCTCCGGGACGTCGATCGGGACCGACCGGCAGGATGAGCCCACCGGGATGAGCGGGATGGCTCCTGGTCTTCGATCGGCCATGCGGGTCTGCGGGAGCGGAGTGTGCGGCCGCGTCCCCCCAGTGAGGCGCCGCCTGGACCTTTTGGTGCGCCGTCGGGCAAAGCGATGGGCGCCGGCGCGAGATGCCGTTGGAAAGTGCTTGGCGCTGGGAGGATGCCGCCAGGTCACGACGTGTCCTGCCAGAAGGACGGGCGACACGGCACCGGTCGCGGCAGCATGGCAAGCCGGATCATGGCGCCACCGCAACAGGGGCAGAGATGGAAGGCGTTCCCGGTCGCTTGACGCGCTTGGTCGCACCGGTCCGGAACCGCCGCAAGAGGTTCGGCGGGCGGCGACACAGCCAGCAGCGCCCGGCAGAGGGCCAGCTTCGTGGCACGATGGCCGTTGGCGAGGAACCCGTAATGGCGGATGCGGTGGAAGCCATCGGGCAGGGCGTGGAGCAGGAAGCGTCGGATGAACTCGTCGGCGTCGAGGGTGATGATCTTCGGCTTGCCGTGATGCCGATAATCCTTCCAGCGGAAGCTGACCCGGCCATCGGTCAGGCTGACCAGGCGGGAGTTGGAGATGGCGACGCGGTGCGTGTAGCGGCCGAGATAGGCCAGCACCTGTTCGGGGCCGCCGAAGGGCGGCTTGGCGTAGACGACCCACTCGAGCTTGCGGCACTCGGCTAGAGTGCGGGCGAAGGCGTCAGGTTCGGCGAGCCCGGCGAGATCGCTGACGAACTGGAGATGGCCGGCCTCGAACGCGGCCTGGAGTTTCTCCAGGAACAGCCGGCGGAAGAGCCGGGAGAGCATGCGGACCGGCAGGAAGAAGCCGGGCCGGCAGGCGACCCAACGCGTCCTCTCGGATGGAGGGCCGGGGCAGGCTGGCGCCAGGCCACCGCCCGGCACGACACAATGGACATGCGGGTGATGGTGCAGGGTCTGGCCCCAGGTATGAAGGACTGCAACAAAACCGATCTCGGCGCCGAGATGCTTCGGGTCGGCCGCGATCACACGCAGCGTCTCGGCCGCGGCCTTGAACAGGATGGCGTAGACCGCAGCCTTGTTCTGGAACGCGATCGCGGCGACGGGCGCGGGCAGCGTGAAGACGACATGGAAATAGGGCGCCGGCAAGAGCTCGATCTGCCGGGCGGCGAGCCATTCGGCTCGTGCCTGCCCCTGGCACTTCGGGCAATGCCGGTTGCGACAGGAGTTGTAGGCGACGCGGGTCTCGCCGCAATCCTCGCACCGCTCGACATGACCGCCCAACGCCGCGGTCCGGCACAACGCGATGGCGCTCATCACGCGGCGCTCGACGCGTCCGAGATGGCCATCGTGGGTCCCACAATAGGCTCCGCCGTGGCGGCGGAAGATGTCCGCCACTTCCAGACCGGTCGACATAACGCCGCCGGCTCAGGCAGGCGGCACCACCTCGAGCTTCAGGCGATCAAGCGGGCTCTCGGTCCGCCGGATGAGCCCGGCCGAGACCTGCGTATAGCGCGCCGTGCTCGACAGGTTGTTGTGGCCAAGCAGCACCTGGATGATGCGGATGTCGGTGCCGTTCTCCAGGAGATGGGTCGCGAAGCTGTGCCGGAGCGTGTGCACCGTCACGCGCTTGTCGAGACTCGACGCGATACAGGCCGAACGACAGGCCGAATGCAGCACCTGCACGTCGATCGGTCCGGTCGC
>DASQTM010000486.1:0-2865 GCA_035641875.1 Microvirga sp.
CGGCGGCGTAGGCCTGCCGCAGGCTCGCATCCCCGTTGATCGGCCCGTATTGGGCGCCTGCGGCCGAGCCTGCGGCGGCGGCCATGCGCTCCAGCAGGCCCGCATGGGGCGCGTTGCCCGGCACCGCCTGGGACAGGTTGATCAGCGGCCCGAAGGAGCCGTCATAGCGCCCGGTCCAGCTCTGCGCCTCCGGGATGGGAGGGCTCCCCACATCGGCGACCAGGGGATTGATGGGATTGGGAAGACCTTGGGCCATGACAGTCTTCAGCTCCAGTGCGAAAGGCAGGAAGTTCGGTGAGCGTCCGCCGAAACCTCCTGCCCGTTCAAATCATTACCGACGCTATGCAGGCCTTTCAAACTCCCGCAGGAGTTGGAGCTCTTCCCGAGAGTATGGTCGGCAAAGGTGTGACGCCCCTTTCCCCTCCCCCTGTGGGGAGGTGAGCGCGGAGCGCCGGGTGGGGGTGTTGGTGCCGAACCTTCATAGGCTCACACACACCCCCACCTCCAACTCCTCCCCACAAGGGGGAGGAGGGTCTATCCGCGCTTTGTCGGCCACACCCTGAGGAGCGGCCGTGAGGCTGCGGGGACGTTCGTCAGGTGCCGCTAGTCCTTCGCGCGCTCTACGTAGGAGCCGTCCTCGGTCATGATCACCACGCGGGTGCCGGCCTGGATATGGGGCGGCACCAGGGTCCGAACCCCGTTGGACAGCATGGCGGGCTTGTAGGATGAGGAGGCAGTCTGGCCCTTCACCACCGGCTCGGTCTCGGTGATCTCGAGGGTGACGCGGGCGGGCAGCTCGATGGCGATCGGCACGCCGTTATGGGTGGAGAGCATCACGGCCATGCCTTCCTGGAGATAGGCCTTCTGGTCGCCGATGATGTCTTCCGGAACCGCCACCTGATCGTAGTTCTCAGGGTTCATGAAGTGGAAGCCCTCGCCGTCCTCGTACAGGAAGGTGTGCTCGCGGTCCTCCACGAAGGCGCGCTCCACCTGCTCGGTGGTGCGGTAGCGCTCGGACACCTTCACCCCGTCGGAGATGCGGCGCATGTCGAGCTGAGTGACCGGGGTGCCCTTGCCGGGGTGGATGTTCTGGGCGGTGAGCACGACATAGAGCCTGCCGTCCATATCGACGACATTGCCTTTGCGGAGCGTAGAGGCGATGACCTTCACGGGAAGCCTTCCTTGTGACACATAGAGGCGCGCCGCAGGGCCGGGCTGCCCGGCCCCGACGACGCCGAAAATCGGTTTTGTGTGCCGCAAGTAGCCTATCCTGGCGAAAATCGCCAGTCCGACCTACGGAACATTGTTGCTATGGAAAACGCCACGCCCGCCCCCTCTCCCTGGTGGACGCCGCATGTCCATGCCGACCGCCGCCCGTTCCTGCTGGCGCGCAACCGGATTCAAGCGGCGCTGCGAGGCTTCTTCGCCAGGGGCCAGTTCGTGGAGGTGGATACGGCTGCCCTGCAGGTCTCGCCCGGCAACGAGGCGCATCTCCATGCCTTCGCCACGCAGGCGCTCGGGACCGATGGATCGAGCGCTCCGCTCTACCTCCACACCTCGCCGGAATTCGCCTGCAAGAAGCTCCTGGCCGCAGGCGAAACGCGGATTTCCTGCTTCGCTCATGCCTACCGCAACCGGGAGCGCGGCTCCCTGCACCACCCGGAATTCACCATGCTCGAATGGTATCGGGCCGGCGAAACCTATCAGATCCTGATGCGCGATTGCGGGGAGATCCTGGGGCTGGCCGCGGAAACCGCCGGGGCTCGCACCTTGAGCTATAGAGGTCGGGAGGCCGACCCGTTCCGCGAGCCGGAGCGCCTGAGCGTGGCGGAGGCGTTTCAGGCCTTCGCCGGCATCGACCTTCTGTCCACGATCGACGCAAACGGCGCCACGGACCGGGACCGCCTCGCCGCCGGGCTCCGGCAGGCGGGCCTGCGCGTCGCCGAGGACGACACCTGGTCCGACCTCTTCAGCCGCGTCATCGTGGAGCGGGTGGAGCCACGTCTCGGCCTTGGACGCGCCACGATCCTGGACGAATACCCGGTCGCGGAAGCGGCGCTCGCCCGCCCGACCGCCCGCGATCCCCGCGTGGCGGAACGGTTCGAGCTCTATGCCTGCGGGGTCGAACTGGCCAACGCCTTCGGCGAACTCACCGACGCCGCCGAGCAGCGCCGCCGGTTCGAGGCCGAGATGGCGGAAAAGATGCGGGTCTATGGAGAAAGCTACCCCGTGGACGAGGACTTTTTGGCGGCTCTCGCCCTCATGCCGGAAGCCAGCGGCATCGCCCTGGGCTTCGACCGCCTGGTGATGCTCGCCACCGGCGCGTCCCGCATCGAGCAGGTGCTCTGGGCCCCGGTTCCAGGGACCGGCCCGTGAGCGCCCGCCCCCTCCGCACGCCGGGCGACCTCGTCGAGGCGGGGCTGCTCGCGCCCGAGCGCCTAGCCGGGATCGAGCCCGTGGCCGAGCGCTACGCCATCGCCGTCACCCCCGCCATGGCCGCGCTGATCGACCGGAACGACCCCGATGATCCCATCGCCCGCCAGTTCGTGCCGGATCCGGCCGAACTCGCGGTCCTGCCCGAGGAGCGCCACGACCCCATCGGCGACCTCGCCCACAGCCCGGTGGAAGGCATCGTGCATCGCTATCCCGACCGGGTGCTCCTGAAAGCGGTCCATGTCTGCCCGGTCTATTGCCGCTTCTGCTTCCGCCGCGAGATGGTGGGCCCGCAGGGGCTCGGCACCCTGTCGCCCGAGGCCATGGACGCGGCTTTCGCCTATATCGCCGCGCACCCGGAGATCTGGGAGGTGATCCTCACCGGCGGCGACCCGCTGGTGCTCTCCCCGCGACGTCTGGCCGAGATCATGG
>DASQTM010000487.1:0-3405 GCA_035641875.1 Microvirga sp.
AACACCTTCGTCTCCAGCTTCTTAACTCGGGTACCAGGAAGCGGCACTCTCACGGATAAACCTTAACAGCCGTGAAACAAGGCATCAAAAAGGCGTTTCGGAGGGGAATATGCCGTTCGGGCGGAGCATCGGGTCGCAGCAGCGGGACCCCAGACATGCAAACAGCGCCCCGCTTGCGCGACGGGCGCTGGTTCACAACCGATAGGCTGGCCTTTTCAGGCGTGCTCGGAAGAGCTTAGCGGGTCGGACGGGGCTTCGAAGGCAGCAGGCCTTCGCGCTGCATGCGCTTACGGATCAGCTTGCGGGCGCGACGGACGGCCTCGGCCTTTTCACGGGCCTTCTTCTCAGAGGGCTTCTCGTAATGGCCGCGAAGCTTCATCTCGCGGAAGATGCCCTCACGCTGCATCTTCTTCTTGAGAGCGCGGAGCGCCTGGTCGACGTTGTTATCCCGGACAAGAACCTGCACGCGAATTCCTCGTATTGATCCGTTTCGATTGTGGTAAAAAAGCAAAGGAGGCGCGTCCTGCGCACCTCAATCTGGCTGGCGTCGATATCAGAACAAGCCTTGTCTGTCCAGACTCGCTTCCGAGAAAAGCGCCGATCCGGGGCGACAACGGCCTTGTTTTGAAAAGGTTCAGGCCTCTTCCGGAAAAACCCGGGTCACATGCCCCATCTTGCGTCCGGCCCGGGCCTCGGCCTTGCCGTAGAGATGAAGCTGCGCTCCCGGCTCCGCCAGAATGCTCTCCCACTCGTCCGCATCGCGCCCGATCAGGTTTCGCATCTCGACCCGGCCGAGGCGGGCGGTCCTGCCCAGGGGCCAGCCGCACACGGCCCTCACATGCTGCTCGAACTGCGACGTGACGGCTCCGCCCAGGGTCCAATGGCCCGAATTATGGACCCTGGGGGCGATCTCGTTCACCACCAGGCGCTCGCCCCGGTCTCCGGTGACGAGGAACAGCTCGACGGCCAGCACGCCCACATAATCCAGGGCGTCGGCGATCGAGCGGGCGATGGCCACGGCCCGCGCCTCCGTCTCCTGGGAAACCCCGGCCGGAACCTGCGTCCTGTCCAAGATGTGGTGGCGGTGCTCGTTGGCGCACAGGTCGTAAGCCGCGAAGGCGCCCGAGGCCGTGCGGGCCGCCACCACCGACACCTCCCGCTCGAAGGGCACGAAGCCTTCGAGAATGGCGGGCGCGCGTCCGACCTCGCCCCAGGCGGCGGCCGGATCGGTCTCGGGGCGGATCATCACCTGGCCCTTGCCGTCGTAGCCGAAGCGCCGGGTCTTGAGCACGGCGGGCCTGCCGATGCGCCCGAGAGCCTCCGCAAGCTCCGCCTCGTTCGAGAAGGCCGCGAAGGGCGCGACGGGGATGCCGAGGCCGGCGATGAAGCCCTTTTCCAGGAAGCGGTCCTGGGACACGGCCAGCGCCTGCGCGTTAGGGGCGAGGGCCGCGTGGGCGCTCAGGATGGCGGCGGTTTCGCCAGGCACGTTCTCGAATTCGTAGGTCACCACGTCCACGGCCTTGGCGAAGCGCACCAGGGCCGCCTCGTCCTCGTAGGACGCCAGGGTGAACTCGGCCGCGACGTCGAAGGCGGGGCTGTTCTCGTCGGGGGCGTAGATATGGGCCTTCAGGCCCAGCTGCGCCGCCGCCATGGCGATCATGCGGCCGAGCTGTCCGCCGCCGAGAATGCCGAGGGTGCTGCCGGGGCGGATCATGGGGTCTAGCCTTCGTCGGAGGGGCGCTCGGCCACGCTCTCGCTCTGGCGCCGGCGCCAGTCGTCGAGGCGCCCGGCCAGGGCAGGGTCATGGAGCGCCAGAACGGCTGCGGCCAGGAGGGCCGCGTTCACGGCTCCGGCCCGGCCGATGGCCAGCGTTCCGACCGGAATGCCCGCGGGCATCTGTACGATGGAGAGCAGGCTGTCCTGGCCCGAGAGGGCCTTGGATTCCACCGGCACCCCGAAGACGGGGAGCGGCGTCATGGCCGCCGCCATGCCGGGAAGATGCGCCGCGCCGCCGGCCCCGGCGATGACCACCTGGAAGCCCTCCGCCCTCGCGCCCTTGGCGAAGGCGACGAGCCGGTCCGGGGTCCGGTGGGCCGAGACGATGCGGGCGTCATAAGCGACGCCGAGGCCGTCCAGGGTCTCGGCGGCATGGCGCATGGTCGCCCAATCGGACTGACTGCCCATGATGATGGCAATGGGGATTCCCGCCATGGCGCGGCTCCGGCTTCAGGGTCAAGGCGGGAATAGCGAAGGCTTGGACGACAGGCAAGGCTTGGACGACAGGCAAGGCAGTTGCGGATGCGTCAGGCGATGATGTCGGGGGTCAGCTGGTCCTCCAGCCGGATGATCTGATCCTTGAGGGCGAGCTTGCGTTTCTTCAGGCGCTGCACCTGCAGCTGATCCCCGGCGATCATGCTTTCCAAGGCGTCGATAGCCGTATCGAGATCGCGGTGCTCCTGCTTGAGGCGCGCCAATTCCGCTTCGAGTTCAGCCAGTTCGTTCATTGAAAATGATCCAGAAGGCCCGTTCCGCTTCGGCGCCCGGGCGAGAGGCGAAATTATGCTCCGGGGCCCCCGGCAGGGCAAGCGGATCAGAGCAATTTCTCCTCTCGATTCTGCAAATTTCGCCTTCGACTCGCCACACTCTGTCTGTCACATTGTTTATGTCAGTAGATCGGATAGGAGGAACTGACATGCCGCTGCAGAACCATCTGACGGAGCTTGAACGGAGACATCGGGCGCTCGAGCGCGAGATCCAAGATGTCCTCAACCGACCGTCCATGGATGACATGAGGCTGGCGGAACTGAAACGGAGGAAGCTTCAGCTCAAGGATGAGATTACGAAACTGAGAAGCTCGGCATCGATGGTGCATTGACGGCACAGCAACCCGACAAATCCCACCTCAAAGCCGTCGTTTCGTCCCGAAGCGGCGGCTTTTCGCTTCCTGGGTTCCGGCGCAGGAAAGGGCTCCTGGGGCCTTACAGGAGCGCCCCCGTCCCATTGTAGATGAGCTTGGCGCCGACGAGCACGAGAAGGATGTAGATCAGGGTGTAGAACCGCTCCGCCGACACGCGCCGCACGAGCCAGACTCCGGCCCAGGTGGAGGCGATGGCCACCGGGAACAGGGCCCCGGACGTGGCCAGGTTTTCCCCCGTGAGCTGTCCGAGCAGGAAGTAGGGCGGCACCTTGATCCAGTTGATCATCGCGAACACGATGGCGCCCGTGCCGACGAACACGTCCCGCGGCAGGCGCTGGGGGAGCACGTAGATCTGGAAGGGCGGTCCGCCCGCATGGGCGATCATGCTGCAGAACCCGGAGGCCCAGCCCCAGAGGATGCCCCGCGGCACGTCGGCGGACGCCGGCTTCGGCGGCGTCGCGCCGCGCTCCAGCACCATGCGGCGCAGG
>DASQTM010000488.1:0-2813 GCA_035641875.1 Microvirga sp.
TCAACACCGGGGTTGGGCTATTCAAGGATCAGCGCGTCCTCATTGCCGACATGGCGGCCTATCAGCGCAAGACTGTCTATGCCCACGCCACCGGCGTCGGCGAGCCCTTCGCCGAGGACGTGACGCGGGCGATGATGCTGCTCAGGGCCAACGCCTTCGCGTCCAATTATTCCGGACCCCAGGTCGAGTTGGTCGAGCGGCTGATCGCCTTCCTCAATGCGGGGCTGCACCCGGTGATCCCGCAGAAGGGCTCCGTCGGCGCCTCGGGCGATCTTGCGCCGCTCGCCCATATGGCGGGCGCGGTCTGCGGCTTTGCGGAAGCCGACATGTATTATCAAGGTAGGATCATGCCGGCCCGGGAGGCCATCGCGCTGGCGGGCTTCGATCCCGATTTCGAGCTCGGCGCCAAGGATGCCTCGGCCCTCATCAACGGCTCGACCACGTCGCTGGCGCTCGCGGCGCTCGCCGCACACGATGCGCGACGCCTCCTGAAACACGCCGACATCGCCATGTGCCTGTCGCTGGAGGCCATGCGCGGCGAGCTGGCGGCCTTCGATCCACGAGTGCACAAGGCCCGCCCGCATCCCGGCCAGGCCAGGGTGGCGCGCAACCTCCTGCGCATCCTGGAGGGCACGAAGAGGTGCTCGCAAGCGGCGCGCGACGTGGTCTTCCCCGACGAGCCGCGTCAGCCGGGCCAGCCCTCCAGCCCCCGCGTGCAGGACGTCTATTCCCTGCGCTGCACGCCTCAGGTCCACGGACCCGTGGTCGAGGCGATGGAATATGTAGAGCGCATCGTCGGCACGGAGATGAACTCCGCCACTGACAACCCGCTCATCTTCGACGACGCCCGAGGCGGCTACGTGTCGATCTCGGGCGGCCATTTCCACGGGCAGTACATGGCGCAGGCCATGGATTTCCTCGGCATCGCCATGGCCGATCTCGGGACCATTTCCGAGCGGCGCCTGGCGCGTCTCGTCGATCCCACCATGTCCTATGGCCTGCCGCGCAACCTGCTTGCCGGCAAGCGCGGCCTCAATACGGGCTTCGCCACGGTGCAGTGCTCCATGTCGGCGCTGGTGATGGAGAACCGCAGCCTCGCGACGCCGGGCTCGGTGGATTCCATTCCGGGCAAGTCCAACGCGGAGGACCACATCTCCAACTCCACCTGGTGCGGACGCAAGGCTCGCACCATTGTCGAGAACGTGGAGCAGATCGTGGCGGGCGAGTTGCTGATGGCCGCGCAGGCGCTGACGCTGGTCGAGCCTGTCGCCGGGGAGTATCCGTTGGGCAAGGGCTCGCGCGCGGCCCTGGACGCCATCCGGGCCGTCATTCCTCCGGCGCTCGAAGGGGATCGCTGGTACGCGACCGAGATGCGCCAGGCTCTCGACCTCGTGCGTTCCGGCGCAGTGGTCGAAGCGGTCGAGAGCGCTGTCGGCGCGCTGGAGTGATCAACAAGAAGGGCTCCGATGACCGGAGCCCTTTTGTAAGGTGGTGCCGGGGCGCTCAGCGGCAGCGGCGGATATTGCGCACGACCACGTTGCCGTTCGGACGATAGATGCGCTCCTGCACCGTGCGGCAGCGCTCCACCCGGCGGCTCCATCCCGGCACGCCGCAGCGGCGCACGGTGCGGTAGACCACCCGGCCGTTGGGGCGAATGGTGCGGATGCGCTCCGTGACGCAGGCCACGTCCTCCACCAGGGAGGGCGCCTGGAGCTGTGATGCATTGAAGCGGGCCTGCGCTTCGGGGGCGGCAAAGAATCCGGCGCCGAGAGCGACGGCGAAAGCGGGGAGGAGAAAGACGCGCATCATCCGATCCTTCGTTCTTGTGAGATGACGAACGTCAACGACATGGCTATGTCTGGGTTCCGGTGAGAAGAGAGAAATCCTATGCCACGCGTCACCATTCGACCCGTTCGCGTCGAGGACGGGCCCGAACTGATCGCCGCCAATCTCGCCAGCATGGCGCTGCACGAGCCATGGGTGTCCCCCTGCCGCGACGAGATGAGCTTCATGGGGTATGTCGCCCGCTGCGACGGCCACAGATCCATAGGCTTCGTGGCCCGCGACGCGGACAGCGGCAGGATCGCCGGGATCGTCAATCTGAGCGAGATCGTGCGCGGCTTCTTCCAGAGCGCCTATATGGGCTATTACGGCATCGCCGGGATGAGCGGGCGTGGGCTCATGAACGAGGCGGTGAGCCTCGTGGTCACGCAGGCCTTCGAGGACCTCGGCCTGCACCGGGTCGAGGCGAATATCCAGCCCGACAACAAGCCGTCCATCGCCCTCGTGAGGAGGCTGGGCTTCCGGCAGGAAGGCTACTCGCCCCGCTATCTGAGGATCGGCGGCGAATGGCGCGATCATGAGCGCTGGGCCGTTCTCGCGGACGAGTGGCGGCCTCTGGTTTAAGCAACGATCCTCTTCACGGCTTCGATCAGCACCCGCGCCGCGACGTCCGCGTCCTCGAGAGCGATCGATTCCGCCGGATTGTGGCTGATGCCGCCCTTGCAGCGCACGAAGAGCATGGCCGAAGGGCAGAGATTGGCCATGGCGACCGCATCGTGGCCCGCGCCGGAGGCGAGGCGAAGGGGTTCGACGCCCACGCCTCTCACGGCATCCTCGAGCGCCGCGATCAGGTCCTTGTCCATGGGGGTCGCAGGCGATTCCATGAACGGCTCGATGGTGAAGTCCACCCCACGTCTTTGGGCTGCGGCCTCGCATTCGGTCACGATGTCCCGCACCAGGGCGTGGCGAACCGCATCCTCCGGCGCGCGGGCGTCGAGGGTGAAGTCGACCCGGGCCGGAATCACGTTGAC
>DASQTM010000489.1:0-6660 GCA_035641875.1 Microvirga sp.
TTTCCCTCCCCCTCCAGGCCCGTGACCTGAGCCTGCGTGACGATCTCCACATTGGGAAGGCCTTCGATCCGGTCGACGAGATAGCGCGACATGCTCGACGCGAGATCCCGCCCCCGTACGAGCAGCCACACCTTCGCGGCCCGGCTTGCGAGATAGACCACGGCCTGACCGGCCGAGTTCCCGGCGCCCACAAGCGCGACCTCCTGCCCGGCGCACAGCTTTCCTTCCAACGGCGAAGCCCAGTAATGCACGGATGAGGCCTCGAAGCGCTCCAGGTTCTCCACATCAAGCCGCCGGTACCGGGCGCCGCTGGCGATCACCACCGCGCGTGCCCTGACGCGCTCGTTGTTGAGGAGCCGCAGGGTGAACGGGCCGACGCCCGTGGCATGATTGCATTCGAGGCCCACGGCTTCGTCCGGGATCGCCATTTCGGCTCCGAACTTCTGCGCCTGCGTATAGGCGCGGGCCATCAGGGCCATGCCGGTCACGCCCGTCGGGAAGCCCAGGTAGTTCTCGATGCGGGCCGACGCGCCGGCCTGGCCGCCGAAGGCGCGGCAGTCGAGCACCAGGACCGAGAGGCCCTCCGAGGCCGCGTAGACGGCCGTGGCAAGGCCCGCAGGCCCGGCGCCCACCACCGCCACGTCGTAGAGCCTGCTCGGATCGATCGCGCCCACCAGCCCAAGGCAGCGGGCAAGCTCGGTCTCGCCGGGATTGCGCAGGAGCTGCCCTCCCGGACACAGCACGATCGGCAGTTCCCCGGGATCGACGGCGAACCGTTCCACAAGCGCCCGCGCATCCGGATCGGACTCAGGGTCGAGGCTCTGGTGAGGGTGGCCGTTGCGGGACAGGAAACTGTCCAGACGAAGCACGTCGCCGTGGCCGGCCGGCCCCACGATGATCGGTCCGCCGGCTCCCCTCTCGATCAGTTGCACCCGCCGCAGGATCAGAGCCCGCATGATGCGCTCTCCCAGCTCCGCTTCAGCGACAAGCACCGCCCTCAGGCGCTCGGGCGGAATGATCAGCACCTCCACGGACCCCTCCGCATAAGCGTCGACCAGGGAAGGCCTGCCCGAGAGCTGTGCAATTTCACCCATGAAAGCTCCGGCCTCATGGGTTGCAATCGGCGTGCGTCGTCCGGAATCGTGCTGGGTGATCTGCACCGTGCCGGCCAGAATGACCGCGAGGCCGTGGCCCGCATCGCCGACCTTGATCAGCGCCTCGCCGGGCTCGTAGCTGCGGAGCTGTCCGAACCGGCGCAGCCGCTGGATCTCGAATTCGTTCAGAACCGGGAACATCTGCTCCCGGCGGCTATCCATGGTCGAGGGCGCTGGAAAGGACATGCTCCACCTCAAGGCTCTGCGGAGCCGCGCGCCGGACACGCAATGGCTCGATGGTCGCAGCAGCGGTTCCGACGCTGTGGCGCGGTCAGCCCGCCAGAGTGCTGCCTGGATCGGCAGTGTCCGCCAAAACCGTCCCGCCGCCAACCCTCATGGCCAGGCATCCCCCAGGCATCCCGCGGAAGGGCAGCGCCTGCCTAGCGTTTGCGTCCGAGCGGGTGCTAGGATGTCTGAAAAGCCTCGGCATGGCTCTGCAAGCCGGATCCCGCACGGAGTGAACAGCCTTGAGAATCGTTGATTCGCACCAGCACTTCTGGTCCTTGAGCGCGCCATGGTTCGACTGGCCGACCCCTGACTTGGAACCCATCTATCGGGACTATGCCGCATCGGACCTGCTGCCCCGGATCGAGGCTGCGGGCGTGTCGAAAACGGTCATCGTTCAGGTCGCGCCCAACCTGGAGGATACGACGTTCATCCTCGGCATTGCGGACAGAACCGACTTCGTCGCCGGGGTGGTCGGCTGGATCGATCTGGAGCAGCCCGGCCATCTCGCCGACCTCGAGCGTTTTGCAGATAATCCGAAGTTCCGCGGGATCCGTCCGATGATCCAGTCGATCCCGGACGTGAACTGGATGTTGCGCCCGGGCTTGCAGCCTTCTCTCGCGGCCGTCGAGCGCATGGGGCTGACCTTCGATGCGCTGGTCAAGCCGCCCCATCTCGAGGCGCTCGTCGCCTTTGTCGATCGCTATCCCAATCTTCCCATGGTGGTCGACCATGGCGCGAAGCCGGAGATCGCCAGGGGCCAGGACGGCTTCGACGCCTGGGCCGACGGGATCGCCGCCGTCGCCGAACGCCCGCAGGTGCTCTGCAAGCTGTCGGGCCTGCTCACGGAAGCCGGGGAGCGAACCGGCACGGAGGACCTCCGGCCCTTCGTCGATCACCTCATTGAGGTGTTCGGCCCGCAGCGCCTCATGTGGGGATCGGATTGGCCGGTCGTCGAACTGGCCGCGCCCTATTCTGGCTGGCTCGATCAGGCGCGGGTTCTTGTCGCGCGCCTGTCAGAGAGCGAACAGAAGCTTATCTTGGGCGATGTGGCCCATACATTCTATCGGCTGCACGAGGAGCGCTCTTGACGTGGCCCAGGGGATCAACAGCATGAAAAGCCGCAGGATCGGAGACACCTCTCTTGAAGTCACGGAGATCAGCCTGGGAGGCGCCGCCCTGGGAGGGCTCTATCGGCCGGTTCCCCGCGAGAGCGCCGAGGCCACGATCGCGGCCGCGTGGGATGCGGGCATCCGGTATTTCGACACGGCGCCCTTCTACGGCTTCGGCCTGTCGGAGCGCCGCATGGGAGACGTGCTGCGGGACAAGCCGCGGGATTCCTATGTCCTGTCCACCAAGGTGGGGCGTCTTCTGAGACCTGTTCCCGAGGACCAGGTGCCCGATTACAGCTACGTGGAGCCGCTGCCGTTCACGGTCGATTACGATTACAGCTATGACGGCATCATGCGCTCGTTCGAGTTCAGCTTCGCGCGCCTGGGGCTCAACCGCATCGACATTCTCTTCGTCCATGATATCGGAGCCTACACCCACGGGGAGGAGGCCAACCGGAAGCACTTCAAGGACCTGATGGACAGCGGCCTCAAGGCCCTCGACCGGCTCAAGAGCGAGGGCTCCATCTCGGCCTTCGGGCTGGGAGTCAACGAGGTTCAGGTCTGCCTGGACGTGATGTCCCGCGCCTCCATCGACTGCATCCTGCTGGCGGGCCGCTACACCCTTCTCGACCGGGACGCCTCCCGGGAGCTGCTTCCCCTCTGCGCCAAGACCAAGACCTCCCTGGTCATCGGCGGCGTCTTCAATTCCGGGATCCTGGCCACGGGTCCGGTGCCCGGCGCCCATTTCGACTATGGGCCGGCGAGCGAAGACGTTCTCGACCGGGTGGGCCGCATGGAAGGCATCGCGAAAAGCCATGGCATCCCATTGGCAACGGCCGCCATGCAGTTCCCCCTGCACGATCCCCATGTGGCCACCGTGCTGATCGGTACGGCCAAGCCGTCGAGCCTGCAACGCAATCTCGCCGTTCTTGAAACGCAGGTTCCGCAGGAGGCTTGGCAGGCCTTCGACGATGTTGCAATGAACAAGTAAGGAGCCACCGATGCTGCGCGGCATACATCCCCTACTCGGCCCGGATCTTCTCCATGCCCTTCGTAGTCTCGGCCATGGGGACGAGGTGGTCATCGCCGACGCCAACTTTCCGTCCCACTCCCTGGGACCTCGCGTCATTCGCCTCGATGGAATCGATGCGGTCGCCGCAGCCGACGCCATCCTGACCCACCTGCCCCTCGACACCTTCACGGAAGCGGCGGCGTTCCGCATGGAGGTGGTGGGCGATCCGGGCGCGGTTCCGCCCATCTGCCAGACTTTCGCCGAACTTGTCGCGAACCTGGCGGGCCCCTTCGAGGTCAGGTCTCTGGAACGCTTCGCGTTTTATGAGCGAGCGCGGAAAAGCGCCTTCATCGTGGCCACCGGCGAGCGGCGCCTTTACGGCAACCTGATCCTCAAGACCGGCGTTCTGCCCCTGGAGTAAACGCCTCCGACTCCACCAGCGAGGTTCCCATGAAGGCCGTCATCTGTCATTCCCCCGGACATCTGGAAGTCGTCGACCGCCCGGGGCCGGGCCCGGCGCCAAGCGGTTACGCCGCCGTCGACGTCAAACACATCGGGATCTGCGGCACCGATTATCATATCTTCGAGGGCAAGCATCCCTTCCTCGAATATCCGCGCGTCATGGGGCACGAATTATCGGGCATCGTCGCGGAGGCTGCCCCCGGCAGCGGGCTGAAGCCGGGCGCTCCCGTCATCGTCAACCCGTACATCGCCTGCGGAACCTGCGTGGCGTGCCGGAAAGGCAAGCCGAATTGCTGCACGCAGGTCCGCGTGCTCGGCGTCCATACGGATGGCGGCATGTGCGAACGCATCGTCGTGCCCGAGGACAATCTCTACCCGGCGGAGGGCCTGTCGCTGCGGGACGCCGCCATGGTCGAGTTCCTGGCCATCGGGGCTCATGCGGTGCGCCGCTCCCAGGCGGAGGCCGGATCGCGGGCCCTGGTCATCGGAGTAGGCCCCATCGGCCTCGGCGTCGCGATCTTCGCCCGCATCGCCGGCCATGAGGTGACCCTTCTCGACACGAGCCGGGAGCGCCTGTCCTTCGCATCGCAGCGGCTCGGCTTCAGGAGCGGCGTCGTCGTGGGTGAAAACTCGAATGCGAACCTCATGGGCCTGACCCATGGCGACGGCTTCGATGCGGTCTTCGACGCGACCGGAAACGCGGCTTCGATTCAGAACGGCTTCGGCCTCGTGGCCCATGGCGGGGTGTTCGTCCTGGTGAGCATCGTCAGGGACAACATCACCTTCTCGGACCCGGAGTTCCACAAGCGGGAGATGATGCTGATCGGAAGCCGCAATGCCCAGCGCGCGGACTTCGAGCACGTCATCGCGTCGATCCGCGCCGGCTCGGTGCCCCTCGACGAGTTGGCAAGCCATTCGACCACCCTCGACGAAGCTCCAGCCTCCCTGGCGCGCTGGGCCCATGAGAAGTCCGGCCTGATCAAGGCGATCATCAACGTGTGAGGGGATCACCGCCGCCGGCGGCGGAGCTGATCGAAATAGACGATCACGATGATCAGCGCGCCCGTGATGATGCGCTGCCAGAACGGGTTCACGTTGAGCAGGTTGGCCCCGTTGTTGATGGTGGTGAGCAGCATGGCGCCGAGCAGCGGGCCGGGGATGCTGCCCACGGCGCCGAAAAGGCTCGTGCCGCCGATCACCGAGGAGGCGATCGATTGCAATTCCCAGCCCTCGCCCGTGGTCGGCACGCCGATGGAGATGCGGCTTGCGGTGAGGATGCCTGCGAAGGCTGCGAGGGTGGCGGACAGGATATAGGCGAGATAGATCGTCCGGCTGATGTTGATGCCCGACAGGCGCGCCGCTTCCGAATTGCTGCCGACCGCGTAGATGTAGCGCCCCCACCGGCTGTGATGGAGCAGGATGTAGGACGGCACCGCCACCAGAATCACCATCCAGAACAGGGAGGGAATCCCTGCAAAGGACAGGCGGGAAAAGCCCGTGAAGTCGGTCGAGAAGCCGGAGATGGTGGCGCCGTTGGTCATCAGGAGGCCGATGCCGCGCAGCGCCGTCAGCGTGGCGAGGGTCATGATGAAGGGCGGAAGCCCGAGCTTGAGAATGCCGAAGGCGTGAAAGGCCCCTATGGCGACCCCGGACATGAGCGTCAGCCCGATGGACAGCCAGATCGGCACGCCCGCCTTGAGAAGCATCGCCACGATGGTCGACGACAGGCCGACGACCGCGCCCACCGAAAGATCGATGCCGCCGGTGATGATCACGAAGGTCTGGCCGACCGCGATGATCGCCCACAGGGAGGCCTGGCGCAGCAGGTTCTCGAAATTGTTGGCGGTGAAGAAGCTGTCGGTGGAGACCGCCAGCGCAATCCACATGAGCAGCAGGAGCCCCAGCAGGGAGAGGCTGAGCAGAAACCCGAAGCGGACCCTCATTCCGCCCACCGGCTGTACGACGGCCTCAGCCATGGAAACGCCCCCTCGAATGATATGACGGCATCATGTGCCGATTGCCTCGGTCAGAATGGTCTCGTGATCGACCTTTTCCTCCGGCAGGTGGGTGGCCACCACCCGGCCGCCGCGGAACACGTGCAGCGTGTCGGACAGGTCGTAGACCTCCGGCAGGTAGGACGAGATCAGGATCACTCCGGCCCCCTTCTTCAGGAGTTCGGCCAGGAGCTTGTAGATCTGCACCTTGGTGCCCACGTCGACGCCGACGGTGGGCTCGTCGAAGATGAAGAGATCGGCCCCATGGCTCAGCCACTTGCCGATCACGATCTTCTGCTGGTTGCCGCCCGACAGGGTCATGGCGTCGACCCCGCGGGATGCGGCCACGATGCGCAGGTCCCGCATCTGCCGCTCGGCAGCGGAGCGCTCAAGATCCGGGCGAACGATCCCGCCCGGACTTAGGCTCCTGAAGATCGGCAGGTTCAGGTTGAAGCCGACGCCCAGGTTGAGGCAGAGCCCCTGATCGCGGCGGCTCTCCGGCAGGAGGACGATCCCGTTCCGGATGGCGTCCTGCTCGCGTCGGATCTCAACGGGACGGCCCAACACCGCGATTTGGCCCGAGGTCTTCCGCTGCCGGCCGAACACGCAATGGGCGAATTCGCTGCGGCCCGCTCCGATGAGCCCGTAGAGGCCCACGATCTCGCCCCGGCGAACGGTGAGAGACACGTTCGAGAAGCCGG
>DASQTM010000490.1:0-3904 GCA_035641875.1 Microvirga sp.
GTCAGGAACGAGATCAGCCTGATCATGAACTTCGACCTCAAGGAGAACGCCGACCACCAGGCCGTGATCGGCCGCGATCAGTTCACCCTTGTCGCCAAAGGCAAGAATCTGTGGGTCAAGAACCCGGCCGAGGAGCGTCGCGTGATCGAGGCGATGAAACGTGCGAACGATCTCGTCGTGAAGGGCGTATCCGCCCGCAGCAACGCGACGCAGGACCGCTATTCGCTGAAGGGTTTCGGGGACGCGCTCGAGCGCGTCCAGCAGGAGTGCCGATAGGCGCTGCCGAGGGCCTGACGCAGAGGGCTGACGACCGGGCGGCAAACGCCTATATGAGCCGCTCGTCCCTTCCGAGGCCGGAGTTCCATGACGGCGGTGTCGCTCGATATCGGCAAACGCGCGGCGCGCGCCGAAGCTGTTCCCGCGAGCGGCGCGGCGGCGAAGCTCGACCCGATCGAGAAGAGCCCCGACCTTACGCCCGCGGCCGGAGCAGCGGCCGGACCGGCGTCGCTCGTCGGGCTGACGCGCGACGAGCTGAAGGCGAAGCTCGGGGAGATCGGCGTGCCGGAGCGCGAGCTCAAGATGCGCGTGGCCCAGATCTGGCACTGGATCTACTTTCGCGGCGCCAAAGACTTTTCCGAGATGACCAATGTGGGCAAGGACCTGCGCGCAAGGCTGTCGGCCGCCTATACGCTGGCCCGGCCTCAGGTCGTGTCCGAGCAGGTGTCGAAGGACGGCACCCGCAAATGGCTCATCCGCATGGCCTCCACCGGCCCCCTCGACAAGGGCGCGGAGATCGAGTGCGTCTATATTCCCGAGGTGGACCGCGGTACGCTCTGCGTGTCGAGCCAGGTGGGCTGCACGCTCACCTGCTCCTTCTGCCACACGGGCACCCAGCGCCTGGTGCGCAACCTGACCTCCGCCGAGGTCGTGGCGCAGCTCATCGTGGCCCGCGACTGCCTCGGCGACTGGCCCGACGCCACGCCGCCGGAAGGCGCTTTCGTTCCCAGCGACGGCGGGCGCTTCGTGTCCAACATCGTGTTCATGGGCATGGGCGAGCCGCTCTACAACCCGGACAACGTGATCGCCGCCATCGGCGTGCTGTCGGACAACGAGGGCCTCGGGCTGTCGCGCCGCCGCATCACCGTGTCCACCTCCGGCGTGGTGCCGCAGATGGAGCGCCTCGGGTCCGAGGCCAACACCATGCTGGCGATCTCGCTCCATGCGGTGCGCGACGAGTTGCGCGACGTGCTGGTGCCGATCAACCGCAAATACGACATCGGGCAGCTCCTCGACGCCTGCCGCGCCTATCCCGGCCTGTCGAACGCCCGCCGCATCACCTTCGAGTACGTGATGCTGAAAGGCGTGAACGACTCGGACGCGGATGCCCGCGACCTCGTGCGCCTGCTCAAGGGGATTCCGGCCAAGATCAACCTGATCCCGTTCAACCCCTGGCCCGGCTCCAAATACGAGTGCTCGGACTGGGAGCGGATCGAGCGCTTCTCCGAGATCGTCTACCGCGCCGGCTACGCCTCGCCGGTGCGCACCCCCCGCGGCCGGGACATCCTGGCCGCCTGCGGCCAGCTCAAGAGCGAGACCGAAAAGCTGCGCGCCCGCGCCCGCCTGATGGCCGAACAGGGCATCGGGGCCGAGGGCGTCTATGCGCTGGGGGACGGGGAGTAGAGTCCATCCCAGAGGCCACGTCCCATTCGGGCCGCTATTCGCCTCTCAGGCTATAACGTGATATCAATTCTCCAGGTACGCGTACCTGGAGACGATCGTGCAACGCCATATCCTGGGTGTGGTGACAGCCACCATAGCAGCGCCCTATCTCGTCTCGCTCGTAGACTATCTGTTGGCCCTTATGATCGACGGCCCGAAAAGTTTCATGGGTCTCATCGATTCGATCCTGCTCGGGACCAATGGCCTTCTGTTCTTCAGGGTTCCGACATTGGTTCTCGCCAGCATCTGCGCGGCGATCCTCCATCGCCTCAAGCTTCGAACGAGGGGCTGGTGCATGCTGGGCAGCGCTGGAGTGGGCTTAGGCTCCCTCGGGATCATGGTGCTTTCCGTCGGCATAGACATCGGCATCCCACAGCTGCTGCTCATGTCCCTATCCGGAGCCCTCTGCGGCTGGATCTACTGGCGCATCGCCATCCGGCGGACACCCGAAAACGCCCGTGCTATAGAGGCGGAATGATCCGCTGGCTGCTCCTCATCCCCTTCGCGCTTCTCATCGCCATCGGCGCGAGCAGCCTGTTCTTCCTCATCGCCACCATGGTCGATCCGGTCATGGCGGTGCTGACCGGCGATACCCTGCTGGTCGGGTTCTGGTCCTTCGTGGATGCGGTGTTCTCCAGCGACGATCCCGGCCCGATCGTCACGGAGGCATTCCTGGCCGTGGGGCGCATCGTGTTCACCCTGCTCGTGCTGCCGCCCCTGGTGATCGCCGTGATCAGCGAGGTGCTCGGGATGCGCAGCCTCGTCTGGCATGCGGGGGCGACCGGCGTGCTCACGGCGGCGGTGCCGTGGATCCTGCGCGGCGCAGCCCGGGTGGCGAACCCGGCCGAGCTGCATGTGAGCCTCGTGCTCGGGCTGACGGGTGCGGCGGCGGGCTTCGTCTATTGGGCCATCGCCGGCCGCGAGGCGGGCGCGCGGCCTCCGCTCAACGGGACGCCGTCGTCAGGATCTTGAGGGCGAAGGCGGAAAAGAGGCCGGCGAAGGAATAGTCGATTCCGCGCATCACCCTCGGATGGTTGCGCAAAAGCCCGATCACCTTGTCGGCCGCCAGGACCATGACGGCGCATAGGGGCGCGGTGAAGGCCACGAAATAGAGCCCGAGGAACACCAGCTTGTCGGCTGCGTGCGGGTCGGCGGCGTCGACGAATTGCGGCAGGAAGGTCACGAAGAACAGCACCACCTTGGGGTTGGTGAGGTTGATGCCGATGCCCACCAGAAAGGTCTTCCAGAACGAAACCTCGGCCCGGCCCTCGTCCCTCACGTGCAAGGCGGAGCCGTTGCGCACCGCATCGAAGGCGAGCCACAGCAGATACAGCGCGCCGACGATCTTGAGGATCGTGAAGGCGGTCACCGACGCCGCCAGCAGGGCCGAGAGGCCGAGCGCCGCAAGGAGCGTGTGGACGCAGCATCCCGCCATGGCGCCCAGCATCGCGGCCATGCCGGCCTTGCGCCCGCCCGCCATGGTCTTGGCCAGGAAAAGGCTCATGTCCGGCCCGGGCGTGATGAACAGCACGAAGGCCGCCAGCGAATAGGTGAGCAGGGTGCTCCAGTCGGGCAGAAAGGTCATGGTCCACACAAGGTTGCAAGGCCGCAGGATCATGCCCTAATCCGGCGTCCGCCGCCAGACACAAGCCATCGTCTGCCTCTCGATCGCTCCGGCATCACGAGAGGGCGTCATCTCTCCACGTCCTGTCCGGGGACCAGCCCGGAGGTCCGGGCTTGACTCGGCCATCCCCGTCTTCAAGCCACGCAGCGCCCGAAAGGCGTGGATGCCCGGCACAAGGCCGGGCAGGACGCAGAGGTGTCAGCCCTGATACGAGCGCCGCAGCGCCACGCGTCCCTCTCTCCCGGGTGGGAGAGGGTTGCTCGCGTGAGCGAGACGAGGTGAGGGCAGGGTGCAGGATCGAGTGCTGCGCCTTGCGCTGCTCGGCTAACGGCTGCGCTCTTCGCGAAGAGGGCCTTCCCTCACCCGGCTGCTGCGCAGCCACCCTCTCTCACTCGAGAGAGGGAGGGCCGCTGTCGCGGCCTCGCGTCTCTGCGATGCAGGTGACGGCCTCTCAGGCCCGGCCGCGCGCGCTCTTTTCCGGCTTCACCCGGTGCTGGACGAAGTTGCGGATCTCGCGGGTGCGGCGCTCCGGGTCGAGCACCTCCGCGTCCAGGCCGTGCC
>DASQTM010000491.1:0-2337 GCA_035641875.1 Microvirga sp.
CTCCGGCGCCCAGTCGGACATCGAGCAGGCGACGCGGCTGGCCCGCATGATGGTGACCCGCTGGGGCTTCAGCCCTGAGCTCGGCACCGTGGCCTATGGCGAGAACCAGGAGGAGGTTTTCCTGGGCATGTCCATGGGACGCCAGCAGAACATCTCGGAGGCCACCGCCCAGAAGATCGACTCGGAGGTGCGCCGCCTCGTGGAGGGCGGCCTCAACGACGCCCGCCGCATCCTCACCGAGAAGCAGCACGAGCTCGAAGCCCTGGCCCGGGGTCTCCTGGAATACGAGACCCTGACCGGCGACGAGATCCGCAACCTCCTCAACGGCCAGCCCCCTGTGCGGGATGCGGGCGACGCCGTGAGCCCGGTCCGCGGCTCCGCCGTGCCCACCACTCGCCCGGGCCGACCCCGGGAGACCGACGGGGGCATGGAGCCTCAGCCCCAGGCCTAAGGCCTGAGCCGGCCCCGGCTTCGCCATCTCTGACGTTTCAGGAGCGCCCCCTTCCGGGAGGGGGCGCTCTTTTTTGTTTACCTCAAGTTTCCATTCCGGCGCTAAGCTGGGTCCTGGCGTTGTAATAATCGCTCATCACTTGTGATGAAGGGATTCGGGCCGGAAGCCTTGACCGGATTCAGGGAGGTTGCTTTGAGAAGACCTAAGCGCGAACTCGCGCTGCGAGATGCGGAGACAAAGCACGTGCGGAAATACTTCGGAACCGACGGAATCCGGGGACGCGCCAACGGGATCATCACCCCCGACCTCGCCCTGAGGGTGGGGCAGGCGGCCGGCCTCATGTTCCAGCGGGGCGACTACCGCCATCGCGTGGTCATCGGCAAGGATACGCGCCTGTCCGGCTACATGATCGAGAACGCCCTCGTGGCGGGCTTCACCTCGGTGGGCATGGACGTGCTGCTGCTCGGGCCGATCCCGACTCCGGCGGTCGCCATGCTGACCCGCTCCATGCGCTGCGACCTCGGCGTCATGATCTCGGCCTCCCACAACCCCTACGAGGACAACGGCATCAAGCTGTTCGGCCCGGACGGGTTCAAGCTCAGCGACGACGTGGAGCTGGAGATCGAGGCGCTGATCGATTCCGACCTGACGCGCCGGCTTGCCGGCTCGGCCACCCTCGGGCGCGCCAAGCGCATCGAGAGCGTCCATGCCCGCTACATCGAATTCGCCAAGCGCACCCTGCCGCGCCAGCTCGACCTGGGCGGCATGCGGGTGGTGGTCGATTGCGCCAACGGCGCCGGCTACAAGGTGGCGCCCGAGACCCTGTGGGAGCTGGGCGCGGAGGTCATGTCCATCGGCGTCGACCCGAACGGCTTCAACATCAACCACGAGGTCGGCTCCACGTCCCCGGACGCCCTGATCCACAAGGTGCGCGAGTTGCGCGCCGACGTGGGCATCGCGCTCGACGGCGACGCGGACCGGGTTCTCATCGTCGACGAGAAGGGCCACAAGGTCGACGGCGACCAGCTCATGGGCATCGTGGCCCGCTCCTGGCACGAGGACGGCCGCCTGTCCCAGCCGGGGATCGTGGCGACGATCATGTCCAACCTGGGCCTCGAGCGCTACCTGGGCGGCCTGGGCCTCGGCCTCGTGCGCACCGCGGTCGGCGACCGCTATGTGCTCGAGCACATGCGGGCCCACGGCTTCAATCTCGGCGGCGAGCAGTCCGGCCACATCATCATGTCCGACTGCACCACCACCGGCGACGGGCTCATCGCGGCCCTGCAAGCCTTGGCGGTGGTCAAGCGCATGGGCAAGCCTGTCTCCGAGGTCTGCCATTGCTTCGAGCCCCTGCCGCAGGTGCTCAAGAACGTGCGCTACAAGTCCGGCAAGCCCTTGCAGGAAGCCTCGGTGATCAAGGCCATCGAGGCGGGACGCGAGCGCCTCGGCGCGGAAGGCCGCCTGGTGATCCGCCCCTCCGGCACCGAGCCGGTGATCCGCGTGATGGCCGAGGGCGACAACAGCGATCTGGTCAACCGGGTGGTGGACGACGTGGTGGACGCCGTCTCGCAGGTGGCCGCCAAGGCCGCCGCCTGACCGCACCGCATTCCCATGGCATGACAGGGGGCATGGATCGAAGGATCCGTGCCCTTTTTCGTGCGGCCATCCTCAAATCATGGCCCGGGACCCAGGAGGCAGGACGTCGGCACGGTGAAGAATTAAGCTTAACCCTCCCTTAATCGGCGAAAGCTAGGGTCTTGCCGGACCGCCGAAACCGTTCGGCGGCGCGTCTTGCGGATTGAAGAAGAGACCCGATGCGTTTCATCACGATTGCGGTTCTGGCCGGCATGGGAGCCTCGGCCGCGATGGCCGCCGATTCCTCAAGA
>DASQTM010000492.1:0-14837 GCA_035641875.1 Microvirga sp.
CCTGAGATGGGCTTCCTCTTGCGCAAGTCGGGAACACCCGACTTGCGGTGGGGAGGAGGTGGAGGTGGGGGTGTGTGCGCCGGACCTTCATAGGCTATCGCTCACACCCCCACCCTGGCCCTCCCCACAAGGGGGAGGGAAGAGTGCGCCCCATCCTGCACCGTCCCACCCTCTCCCGGCTGCTGCGCAGCCACCCTCTCCCAGACGGGAGAGGGTGAGCCGCTGTCGCGGCCTGCGAGTTCTTCATGGAAGCGGAGAGCTTTGACCCTGCGACCCCCGCCCGGCCCTTCGCCCTCACCCTCCCCGCCATCAGTTGAGAGGTTTCGACTGGCGCAGGAGAAGGCCCCTCTCGGGAACACCCGAGATGGGCTGGGGAGGGAAGAGCGCGCCCTGACTTGAAGGCCATCGCTTCTCCTGCCGCCCCGCTCCGAAGGATCGGCCGGGTGACATCTGGGCCGACGCCCTCCCCTATCCTGGAAGGGGAAATCGTCAGGCGGTCCGGGATCGTTCTGGTGGAGAGAGGTTCTCACCGGCGCGGTCTCGTGGCATATCTCCTGATCAATCACCGAACCTCCCTGGAGCGCCCCATGCAGACCTTCTTCGTCGAGATCAAATGCAGGCTCGGCAAGACCTACGACGTGGCGAGGGCTCTGGCGGACCGGGAGATCGCATCCGAGATTTATTCCACGGCCGGCAATTACGACATCCTGGCCAAGTTTCACGTGGACGACGAGATCGATATCGGTCACTTCATCGCCGAGAACGTGCAATCCATCCCCGAGATCGCCGACACCCACACGATCATCACCTTCAAGGCGTTCTGAACTGCGGTAAACCGCTTGGTTCTTTTCAGCTGGTCAGCGGAGCATCGACCGAGCACACGACCCCGGTCGGCGCGAACTCGATCCGCACGTCCCCATCCAGGTCCTCCGCCAGGCTCCGCTCGATGAGCCGTGTGCCGAAGCCGCGCCGGGCGGGCTTGCGAACCGGAGGCCCCTCCGTCTCCTCCCACATCAGGAGCAATCGGTCTGAAGCGGTTTCGCGGTTCAGCTCCCAGTGAACTCTGATCTGCCCGGCGCCATTGGAGAGCGCGCCGTATTTCACGGCGTTCGTCGCCAGCTCCTGGAGCGCCATCGCAAGAGCCAGAGCCATGCGCGGCGGAATTTGCACCGGGGGGCCTTGCACATGGATACGGCTCTCGCCGCGGCTGCGGTAGGGCTCGACCGCCTGCCTGACGATGTCGTGAAGCTCTACGGCGGCCCAACTCTGCACGGTCAGGACGTTGTGCACCTGCGACAGGGCGATGAGGCGGCTCTCGATGGCGCTCGACGCCTGATCGATCGATGACGCGTTGCGGAGAGTCTGCGAGGCAATGGACTGCACCGTGGTGAGAGTATTTTTCACCCGATGGTTCAGTTCGTTGATGAGAAGATCCTTGTCCCTCACGGCCGCCCTGAGCTCGTCCACGACGCGCAGACGCTCGATGGCGGCCCCGAGCAGGTTGGCGTAGCCGCGGAGAAACTCAATGTCCGACTGGGTGAAGTCGCGGGGCGTCCGGCTGTCCGCCTGAAGCACGCCGAAGGGGGAGCGCCCCTTGCTGCTCAGGATGAGCACGTTCACGAAGGCCTTCACCCCGTGCTCCCGCATGAAGTCGTGATACTCGAACCGCTCCTCCGTCTCGATGTCGTTGGAGATGACGGCGCCTTCCTTGAGCGTCAGACCCTCGGGCGAGTTTTCCTCGGCGGTGACGACCACCTCGCCGACGACGCCTGGCTTCCAGCCGACGCCCGCGCAGACCCTCATGGTCTTCCTGTCCGGCAGGACCTCCACGATCTTGGCGAGTTCGGTCTTGAGCGCGCGGCCGACGAGATGGCAGGCCTTGTTCAGGATGTCGTCCAGGTTCTCCGCCTTGAGCGCGAAATCACCGAACTCCGCCAGAACCCGCTGCTGATCCAGCAAGTCGTCCTGGTTGGTATCCTGTCGATCCGACATCTCTTAGAACGCCCGGGCAATGGAACTGATCAGCCCCTGATAAGCCTCGAAGCCGTTTTTGGGTTCCGGCAACGACGAAAGCTCCTGTGGGTACTGCCCGACCATCGACGCGCAGCTGCAAGGTTATTCCGTCTGCGCCGGCTGCTATGGCTTATGCCGTCAGGACACATCGGCAATCGCTCTCAACGGCGCCGGGTGCCTGCGCACCCGCGGCCAGGCCCTATGAACGACTTTCGAGCGCGCAGGATTGTTACGCGACATTCCGCTTCGGGAGGGCTTCAGGCAGCGCTTCTTCGGACTCACCCACCAGGGAAAGCCGGCCAGAATGTCGACGTATCCCCCGTCACTGCACGACTGCGGCGCTCGCCTCGATCTTCTGATCGGCGCGGGTGATCTCCACCAGGAAGGGGCTGATGTCGTCGTAGCGGTCCATCCGGCGCACGATCTTCGAGTCGATCTTGTTGTAGAGCTCGGCCACGCTCACCGACCGGCTCTTGCGCCCCTTGCCCTCCATGAACAGCCCTTTGTTGGCCCTGGCGGCCTTGGGAAAGAGCTTGGAAGCCTTGGTGTCGGGGCTCTCGTCGAGAGCTTCCAGGAACCGGACAGCCGCGGAGGCCCCTAGGAAATGGGCGATGTAGAGTTCGGCCTCGGCGAGCTCGCGCTCCCCTCGGGCTTGCAGCGCCCGCTCCACGTCCTTGATCAGTTCGCCGGCCATGAGCGCCGAGAAATAGGGATCGGTGCGCAGATTCATGATCCACTCCCGGTCCCTGTCGCTCACCACCGGGTCGCCGTCGACGTTGCGGATCGCCGCCGCCGCTGCGGTGAAGCCGTAATCGGCCGCGTGAAGATGGACGATCTCGAGCCAGGTGCGGTCGATGAACTGGAAGAGCCCCTGGGCGGACGAGGTCGGGGCCTTGGCCTCGGGCGACAGGCTCGATTCCACATCCGCCAGGGTCATCATGTAGACCGGGTCGACCCCGGTCACGTGCGCCGCCTTGAGGATGGAATGCACCAGCCAGCGCTGGATCTTGCGGCCGCTGAACGGGATCAGCTCGTCGGGGTCTTCCGCAGTCTCAGGGGCGGCTTCCTGGGGCGCCGGCTTGGCGCGCCGCGCCTTGGACAGGGAGAAAGCTCCATCCAGGATCGCCTGGAACAGGCCCGGCTCCCTGCCGAGCTGGGGGGTGAAATCCGAGGAGACGGGTTGAGGCGCGAGGTCCGCCGGGCCGAATTGCGGCACGAAGTCCAGGGAGGCGGTCACGATCGGCTCGATGACAATGGCCTGGGGCCTCGCCGTCAGAGCGCTCGGCAGCGTCGCCACCGCGGCGGGTCCCGCCGTCATGCCCTGAAAACCGATCATGGCGGCCAGGGCCAGGGAGAGATGGAGCGAACGGCGGATGATTCGTCCGCCCTCGTGCGCAACCGGGACGGGTTGCGGCACTGCACACAGCAGTGTTCTCGCAGTGATTGGCATCTAGCTTTCCCGCGTGACCCGGCCGGTGACCGGATCATCCCCTTGTGTTCTGGCACAAGGGTTGGCGGGAAGTTGTGTCCAGAATCGGTCAGCTTGACAGTAAAAAAGTGGTTAAAACGCCTTTGGAGGGGTTTTTCCCCATAAACAATGCCCTTTTTTGCGGGCCCTCAGGAGGACGACTGCGCCACAAGCTGAGCATTGGTCCGCTCGAGCCGCTGCGCCAGTTCCCTCATCACGGCCAGGGCCATCTGGGGAAATTGGGCCAGCAGCTCCAGAAAAACCCGCTTGTCGATTCTGAGCGCCGTGGTCGGTTCGGCGGCCGTGATCGTGGCGGAGCGAGGGGTATCGGAGAGGATGCCCATCTCGCCCACGAGGGCATTCCCGCCGAGTTCGGCCACCTGAATCTCCCCATTGGGCGTGTTGAGGAGCACATTCGCCCGCCCGTCCAGGATCACGTAAGCGGCATCGGAAGCATCGCCCTGGGCGAAGAAGCGCTGCCCTCCGGCGAACTGCACCCGCTCGCTGGTGAAAGCGAGAAGCTTCAAGCGCGCCGGGTCGATGTCCTTGAACATCGGCACCTGACGCAAGGATTGAACCTCGGCCTCAAGGGTCATGCCACCTCTCCTGCTATCCTTGGGGCAGTTTCCGCCTCGGGCTGATTCACCGTGGGCGCTGGGCCTGCCGCCTGTTCTGTGATGATTTGCCCATCCTTAAAACGCATCTGAACATCGAAAGCACCGGCCTGTCGATCATTGGGCAAGACCATGAACAGGCTTTGTCGGTCGAGAAGCTCGAGAAGAAGCTGCATCATCTGCTGGCTGCGGGCCTCGTCGAACGGCGCGAGAGCGCCGTCGATAACGAGGATATCCGGCCGTTTCACCAGGCAGCGGACGAGGTTCACGCTGGCGCGCGCCTGCGGCGACAGGAGCCGGCCCGCCGTTCCCACCTGATGATCGAGGCCGATGCGCTCCAGGTCCTCCAGAAGGCCGAGTTCCCGCACCACCGCCGCGATCGCCTCCGCGACCCGCGCCCTGGCGTTGGCGACCTGATAGCTGACGCGTCCGAACAGAAGGTTGTCCCGCACGGGCGCGGCCGCGTTGACTTTCTCGGGATCGTAGAACTCCACCCCGACGATGTCCGATTTTTCAAGGGTCTCCCGCACCAAGCTGCGGGCGTCCACCAGCCGGCCCTTGAGCCTGTCGTCGAGCAGGCCGAGGCGGTGGCGGGCCTCCACATAGGCCAGGGGGAGCGAAAGAAGCCGGGTTTCGTCCTCCGGCCTCAGGTCGGCGCGCCGGCGCAGGATGGCCTCGAATTCGGGCAGCTCTTCCGCCCCGATGAAGGAGAACTGCTCGAACAGGGAATGTCCCGGGGGCAGCCCCTGGAAGATTTCCGTCATGGTCTCGGCGATCTGCAGACCCATGCCCACCAGATCGCCGGCCAGTTCAGCCCTGCCGATGGCGTCGCGGAAACCCGGATTATGGGCCAGATTGCGCCCCATGAACTCCTCGGAGGTGGGCACTCCGAACAGGAGGTTCTCGGCCACGGTGGCCTGGCTGTTGTATCGGTTCGGATCGAACGGGTCGACCAGATCCGCCATCCCGTTCGCCTGGAAGGTTTCCCTCAGGCGCCTGCGCGCCTCCACGAGGCGCTCGGCGAAGGCGGAGTGCCGCTCGGGATCGATCCGGCCGGCGAGCCCGAACAGGTAGATTTCCTCCCCCATGCCGATCCGGTTCATCAACTCGATCAGGATGCGGTCGAGGTCGTGTTCGTCCTTGGCGCCGATCCAGTCATAGTCGATCCATTGATCGGCGATGTTCTCGACGGGATTGCCCGTCCGGATCGCCTCGGCGATCCGGCGCTCCGCCTCGCTTCTGCTCTCCTTCATCTTGCCGAGGGGCTTGGAGCGCAGGCCATAGATCAGGTTCTCGCGGATGCTGCCCGGAAACAGGATGGGATCGATGCCCGCATAGGCGATCCTGAGGCCCGCCACGGAGGCCGGAATGCGCATCAGATCCCGGTCCCCGATGCGGATCTGGCCGCCGAAGCCCGACATGCGCCGCCCGACAATCCGGGCCATGATGCTCGCGGCGGCTCCCCCGCCGGAGATCAGCGCCACGCTGGCGGGCAGTTCGATGCTGAAGGAGGCGCCGTCGATGATCATGCCCCCATGGGCGTCGGCGACCCGGATGTCCTCGCCCACGAGAGGTCCGGTCAGGGGCCGGTCCTCCGCCTCCTCCCGCGCCTTGATCTGGGGGGCGAGCCGCTCTTCGGCGAAATGCTCGGTGACCTGATCGTATTTGACCTGGACGTCGAGACGCTGCTGGTCCCAGTCGATCAGCTCCTTCAGGGGGGGCGGCAGCTCGCGATACGCGTTCACCACCGCGACGAGCTGGCCGATGTCGAGGGTGCCGCGCAGGGCGAAGTAGCCGCCGATGGCGTAGAAGAAGAACGGGGTGAGCTGCGCCAGGAAGTTATTGAGGAATTTGACGATGAATTTGCGGTTGTAGATTTCGACGCGAATGTCGAACAGCCGGAAGAGGCGGTTGCCGATCTCGGCCCGCTCCCAGCTATAGGCGTTGTGCACATGAACGACCTCGATTCCGTCGAGGACCTCCGCGATGCGCCCGGCGAGCTGGCGGGAGGCCAGCTGGCGCTCCCGCCCCAGGCGCAGCAGGGCGCGGCGCAGGCGGGGAATGATGGTGAACTGCACCGCAATCACGGCGAGCGCCATCAGCCCGAGCCAGATGTTCTGCACCATGATGAAGAACAGGGCCGTGATCGCCTGCATGCCGAGGAAGATCGGCGTGATGAAGGCATCCCCGATGAAGCCGCCGATGGGCTCGACCTCGTCTTTGATGATGGTGGCGGTTTCCGAGGATTTGACGGTGCGCAGGGCCTCCGGCGTGAAGCGCAGGACCATGGAGAAGAGGTCGAAGCGCAGGCGCCGCAGCATCCGTTCCCCGAGCACTCCCTTGGCCACGTTCACCCAGTACTTGAACAGGCCGTTGATGATGACGAACAGCAGAAACAGGCCGGACAGGCTGAAGAGCAGGCCGAGGCGTCCGACCTCGAATCCTTCGAAGATCTGCCAGGAGCCGCCGCCCAGCCACTCGGGCAGGTCGAACCCCAGCTTGAGGAACGGAGCCGTCGTGTTCCCGTCCTTGAAAGCCTCCCCCTGGATCGCCTGGTTCACGATCTGGCGAGGCAGGTCCAGGGACATGAAGTAGAACGGCTGGGAAACGAGCACGACCGCGCAGACGAGCAGTTGATCGCGCCTCGAATGCGTCCAAATATATCGGAAGAGGCTCTTTTGCATCAGTTCAACATGCCGTCTTATGTCCCTGAAGGACTCCCCTTTCCGATCCGGGGCGCCGCCATAGTTTGACAGCTAAGGCTATTGCAAGGGTAGAGAAGGGTGTCTTAACCTTAAATGACCTTACCTCAAAGGACTCCCCTCTCCCAATAAGGGACGGCCGCATGCCAAACCCGCTCATGGACTCTACCACGGAGCCGGGCCTTCGTCCGGCCCCGTCCGCGGCCCCTCGTGGGATCAGAGTCCTTATCTACAGCCACGATACCTTCGGGCTCGGGCATCTGCGCCGGTCCAGGGCCATCGCCAACGCGATCGTGAACGATCGGCCCGGCACCTCGGTGATCATCATCTCGGGGTCGCCGGTCATCGGCAGCTTCGAGTTCGGCCCCGGCGTCGACTATATCCGCATTCCCGGCGTCACCAAGCTGCCGGACGGGGATTATCGCAGCCACAACCTCAACGTGAACCTGGACGAGGCGGTGGGCCTGCGCCAGGCCCTCATCCTTCAGGCCGCCAAGGCTTTCCGGCCCGACGTGTTCATCGTGGACAAGGAGCCGACGGGCTTTCGCGGCGAGGTTTTGCCCGCCCTCGATTACCTTCAGGCCGTGGGCTGCCGCCTCGTGCTCGGCATCCGGGACGTGATGGACGAGCCCGCCCTCCTGGTTCCCGAATGGGAGCGCAAGGGCGCGAAGGAAGCCCTGATCCGGTACTATAACGAGATCTGGGTCTATGGCCTCAAGGACGTGTATCAGCCCCTGAAGGCTCTCGGCCTGCCCGCCCCGGTGGAGAAGCGGATCACCTATACGGGCTATCTGCGCCGGGAGGTGCCGCCGACCCCCTCCCTGACCAAGTACCCGAAGATCACCAAGCAGCCCTTCATCCTCGTGACCACCGGCGGCGGGGGCGACGGCGACGATCTGATCGACTGGGTGATCTCCGCCTACGAGGCCGACGCCACGCTGGAGATGCCGGCCCTGATCCTGTTCGGCCCCTTCATCGACCGGGACAAGCGCAGCGCCTTCGTGGAGCGCATCGCCAAGCAGCCCAAGCTGGATGTCCTGTCCTTCGACAACAAGATCGAATGGCTGATGAAGAAGGCCGAGGCCATCGTGGCCATGGGCGGCTACAACACCTTCTGCGAGGCCCTGTCCTTCGACAAGCGCACCCTGATCGTCCCGCGCACCAAGCCCCGGCTGGAGCAGTATATCCGCGCCGTCGAGGCGGAGCGGCTGGGCCTCGTCAGCATGCTGAGCGATTACCGGGAGCCGCGCGCCCCGGAGCGCATGGCCGAGGCCCTGCGCTCCCTCGCATCCCAGCCGCGTCCGTCCGAAGTGGTCATTCCGGGCCTTCTCGACGGACTCGACCGGGTGCAGGAGCGGCTCAAGGCCCTCATGGAGCCCGCGGATGGTTTTGCCGCCGCCTATCATGAGGCGGCCGAGTAGCCCGACCGATGCTGCCCTCGCCCACAGCCCGACGCATCGCCGTCGTCGTGAAAGGTTATCCGCGCCTCTCCGAGACCTTCATCGCGCAGGAAATCCTCGCCCTCGAAGAACGCGGCCTCGCCCTCGACATCTGGTCCCTCCGCCATCCGACGGAGCAGGCCGTGCATCCCATGAACCGGAGGATCAGGGCCGGGGTGACCTACCTGCCGGAATACCTCTATCAGGAGCCCCTGCGGGTGCTGCGCGGCGCCCTCTGGAGTCTGGGTAAGAAGGGCTTCTGGCCGGCGATCCGGGCCTTCGGGCGCGACCTGAGGCGGGATTTCACCGCAAACCGCGTGCGGCGCTTAGGGCAAGCCTTCGCCATGGCCAGGGAGCTGCCCTCGGACGTGCGGCACCTGCACGTGCATTACCTCCACACCCCCGCCTCCGTGGTCCGCTACGCCGCTCTCCTGACGGGACGGACCTGGACCTTCTCGGCCCATGCCAAGGACATCTGGACCACCCCCGATTGGGAGAAGCGCGAGAAGATGGCGGAAGCCCTCTGGGGGGTGACCTGCACGAAACAGGGCGCGGCGCATCTGCAGGCGCTCTCCGGGCCCGAGCGTCTCTCGCTGGTCTATCACGGGCTCGACCTCTCCCGCTTTCCCGCGCTGGCCGAGAGCCGTCCCGCGCGGGACGGCTCGGACCCCATGGACCCGGTCCGCATCGTCTCGGTCGGCCGGGCGGTCGCCAAGAAGGGCTATGGCGATCTCATCAAGGCTCTCGCGGCCCTGCCGCCCGGCCTCCACTGGCGCTTCGCCCATGTGGGCGGCGGGGATCTTCTGAACGCCTTGAAGGCGCAGGCGCAAGGAGCCGGAATCGCCGACAAGGTGGCCTTTCTCGGCTCCAAGGCCCAGCCCGACATCGTCGCCCTGCTGCGCGAGGCCGACCTCTTCGTCCTGCCCTCGAAGGAGGCCCGGTCCGGCGACCGGGACGGCCTGCCGAACGTGCTCATGGAAGCGGCCAGCCAGAAGCTTCCCATTCTGGCCACCGATTTCGCCGGCATCCCCGAATTCATCCGCGACGGCCGGGAGGGCCGCCTTGTGCCGCCCGGCGATTGGGAAGCGCTCTCCAACGCCCTCAATCTTCTGGCCCGCGATCCCGAGGAGCGCCGCCGGTTCGGCGAGGCGGCCTTCGAGCGCCTGCGGCGGGACTTTTCCATGGAAGGCGGGATCGACATTCTGGAGGGCCGCTTCAGGGCCTTGGTCGGGGCGGGCGTGCAGGAGCCGGAACCGGCGTGAGCGTCATGGGGCCCGTCGCGTTCTATGCTCCCCTGAAGAGCCCCCACCACCCCTCCCCTTCGGGCGACCGCACCATGGCCCGCCTGCTTATGAAAGCCTTGGGCCAGGCCGGCTTCTCCCCGCAGGTCGCCAGCGAATTGCGCACCCTCGACAAGGCCGGCGACCGTCAGACCCAAGAGGACCTCAAACACCAATCCCTGGAGACGGCCTCTCAGTTGATCGATCAGTACCGCAAGGGGCCGCAGGCGCAGCGACCCTGCCTCTGGTTCACCTACCATGTCTATTACAAGGCCCCGGACTGGATCGGCCCTCAGGTGGCCGACGCTCTCGGCATTCCCTATGCGGTCGCCGAGGGATCGCGGGCGTCCAAGCGCGCTCGCGGACGGTGGTCTCTCGGACACGAGGGGGCGGAAGCGGCCCTCGACCGGGCCGATGCGATCTTCGTCATGACGGCCCATGACCGGGTGAGCCTGGAAGCCGCCAGGCCGCCGAATCAGACGCTGGTCGATCTGCCGCCCTTCCTGGACGCAGGCGAATGGCCGGAGTCGGCTGCCCGCCGCCACGACGCCGGGCCGCGCCTTCTTACCGTCGCCATGATGAGAGACGGGGACAAGCTTGCTTCCTACCGCATCCTGGCCGCCGCTCTCTCCAGGCTTCAGCACCTTCCGTGGAGTCTCGACATCGTCGGCGACGGGGAGGCCCGGGCTGAAATCGAGCGGCTTTTCGAACCTTTCACAGGGCGCGTGCGCCTTCATGGACAGGTGGAGAGCAGGGCCGGGTTGAGGGCTCTCTACGAAGGAGCCGATCTCTTCGTCTGGCCTGCCGTGAACGAAGCCTATGGCATGGCGCTGCTGGAGGCCCAGATGTTCGGCTGCCCGGTGGTGGCGGGAGCTTATGGCGGCGTGCCGAGCGTCGTGAACGAGGGAGAGACGGGGCTGCTGACCTCGCCCGGCGACGCGGCGGCTTTCGCCCAAGCCGTCCTGGCGCTGCTGGAGGCTCCGGAGAGGCGGCGGCACCTTGGGGTTGCGGCTCGCCGCTTCATCGCCAGGGAGCGCGGTCTCGAGGAGGCCGCCCTCCGATTGCGCAATGCATTGATGCCCCTCATGCTGAACCCTGGAGCATGAGCTTGCGGATCCTGATCGCCGTGACGCATCTGTTGGGAGCAGGCCACCTCACCAGGGCCGCCGCTCTCGCGCGCGCCTTTGCCAGGGAGGGCCACGAGACCACCCTCGTGTCGGGTGGAATCCCCGCCAAGCTCGCCGACATGGACCGGGTCGCCCTCGTGCAGCTTCCGCCCGTGCGCATTCTCGGCACCGACTTCAGGACGCTGCTCGACGAGGCGGGGTCGTCCATCAGCGGCGCAAGGCTCGACGAGCGCCGAAGCCTTCTCATCAGCACCCTGAAGGAGGTCGCGCCCGACATTGTCGTCACCGAACTCTTCCCCTTCGGACGCCGGGTTCTGGCAGGCGAATTCACGGCCCTGGTCGACGAAGCCCGCCGGCTGGACCCGCGCCCGCTGATCCTGTGCTCGGTCCGGGACATCCTCGTCGCTCCCTCCAAGCCGGAGCGGATCGAGGAAGCCCACGAGCGCGCCCTGCGCGACTACGATGCGGTTCTCGTTCATGGGGACCCGCAGCTCATCGCTCTGGAGGATTCCTGGCCCCTGGACGAGCGGGTCAGGCCCCTCATCCGCTACACGGGCTATGTGGACGAGAACGAAGGCCCCGTGCCGGGGGGAGACCGCAGGGGCATCCTGGTTTCCGGGGGATCGAGCGCGGCGAGCCTGCCGCTCTATCGCGCGGCTCTTGCGGCGGCGGAGGCGATCCAGGACCGGCCATGGCGCATCCTTGTGGGACGCGGCGTGACGGAAGAGGACTTCCTCTCCCTCCAATCCGCCGCCCCCGCCCATGCGACGGTGGAGCGGGCGAGGCCCGATTTCCGCACCCTGCTGTCACGGGCCGAAGTGTCGGTCAGCCAGGCTGGTTACAACACGATTGTCGATCTCCTGCGCACCGGCGCGAGGCCGGTGCTCGTGCCCTTCGAGGCGGGGCATGAGACGGAGCAGCGCCTGCGCGCCGAGCGCCTTCAGGCGCTGGGCCTCGCCACGATCCTGCCCGAGGCCGATCTGTCCCCGGAAGCCCTTGCGGCGGCGATCCGGCAGGACCTGGCGCACGCTCCTTCGCCCCTGCATCCGGTGTCTCTCGATGGGGCCCGGCAAAGCGTTGCCGTTGCCGAGGACTTGCGGCTATCCAAGCCTTCTCTCCATCGAGCCATCGATTGGTCCCCGCTGGATCGGGCCCTGAACCGCGCCAGGGACCGGGACTGCCCCGTCGCCTTCTGGTGGCGGGACGACGATGCGGTTGCCGACACGCCCCGGCTCGACCGGCTCCTCGGCCTCGCCCGCCGCTTCGAGGCGGGCCTTGCTCTCGCGGTTATCCCCAGGGGCCTGGAGCCCTCCCTTACCCCTCGTCTTGAAGAGGAGGAAAGGGTCTTCGCCCTCGTCCACGGGTCGAGCCACGCCAACCATGCTCCCCCCGGACAGAAGAAGGCGGAGTTCGGACGCCACCGGGCCGTCGAGGTCATGGTCCAGGAAGCGGAGCAGTCGCTGCGCGCCGCAAGAGGGCTGCTCGGCGCCAAGCTCCTGCCGGTCTTCGTGCCCCCGTGGAACCGGATCGCGCCCGAGTTGGAGCCGCTCCTGCCGCGCTTAGGCTACGAGGCCCTCTCCGCCTTCAGGGATCGAAGAGCCGCGCATCCGGCGCCGGGCCTGCTCCAGGTCAACACCCATGTGGACCCCATCGACTGGCACGGGACGCGAAGCCTGGCCGATCCGGCAAGGATCGTGGCCGACATGGCCGATGCGGTGGAGAGGCGGATCATGGGTCGGGCAGACTGGGGCGAGCCCATCGGTTTCCTCACCCATCACCTCGTCCACGACGAAGCCGTTTGGACTTTCTGCGAAAAGCTGATGATGTATCTCTTTGACAGAGAGATCCGTCTCTTGGCCGTCGACGGGTTGTTTCAGAACGCAAACCGGATCACGGTTGAGGTCTGATGCGTTATGCTCGAAGCCGCTGGAGGAGCCTATGGAAGCGCCGCTCCTGTCGATCCGTCAGCTGACGGTCGACTTCAACGCCGATACCGGGAACTTCCGGGCCGTCGACGGGCTGACCCTTGACGTTCCCAAAGGTAAGACCGTGGCGCTCGTGGGAGAGTCCGGATCCGGCAAATCCGTGACGGCGCAGTCCATTCTTCAGATCCTGCCCAAGAACGCCCGGATCTCGGGCGGCTCGGTCCTGTTCAACGACCCCTCCCTCCCGGGTCCCATCGACATTGCGGAGCTCAAGCCCGAAAGCGACGCCATGCATGCCCTCCGCGGCGGGCGCATCGCGATGATCTTCCAGGAGCCGATGACCTCGCTCTCGCCGCTCCACACCATCGGCGACCAGATCTCGGAGGCGCTGATGATTCATGCGGAGGTCAGCCAGGCCGAGGCGAGCCGGCGGACCATGGAGGTGCTGGCGAGGGTCGGCTTTCCGGACCCGAAGAGGGCCCTGCGCACCTACCCGTTCGAACTCTCCGGAGGCCTGCGCCAGCGCGCCATGATCGCCATGGCGCTGATCACCCGCCCTGCCCTGCTCATCGCGGACGAGCCGACAACAGCCCTCGACGTGACGACGCAGGCGCAGATTCTCGACCTCATCAAGGAGCTGCAGGTCGAAACCGGCATGTCGGTGCTCCTCATCACCCATGATCTCGGGGTGGTGGCCAACGTGGCCGACGACGTGGTGGTCATGTATCGCGGCAAGGTCGTGGAGGCGGGCTCGCGGGACGACATCTTCCGCAACGCGCAGCATCCTTATCTGCAAGCCCTCATGCGCGCCGTGCCGCGCTTCGCCATGGAAGAGGATGAGCGGCTGACGCCGATCCGCGAGGTGAAGAGCTCGGCGCTTGCCAAAACCCATGCGCCGGAGCGGCTTCAGCCCGCAGGGCCGATCCTCAAGGCGGAAGCCCTGACCAAGTGCTACACGCTTCGGTCCGGCTG
Source organism: Microvirga sp. (assembly GCA_035641875.1). GTDB lineage: Bacteria > Pseudomonadota > Alphaproteobacteria > Rhizobiales > Beijerinckiaceae > Microvirga. The sequence continues at coordinate 13,541 of DASQTM010000492.1, forward strand.
GTTCTCGGGCAAGACCCGGGAAATCCGCGCCGTGAACAAGGTCGACCTGGAGCTTCCCGTCGGCCGGACCCTGGGCCTCGTCGGCGAATCCGGCTGCGGCAAGACCACCGTCTCCAAGATCATCATGCGGGCGCTCGCCCCCAATGCCGGGCGGGTGCTGTTCGACGACGGCACGGGCCTCAAGGACGTGCATCGCCTCGAAGGCGAGGCCCTGACGGATTATCGCCGCTCCGTGCAGTTCATCTTCCAGGACCCGTTCTCGTCCCTCAATCCGCGCATGACCGTCTATGAAATCCTCACCGAGCCCCTGCGCATCCACGACATCGGCTCATCCGACGAGCGCTATCAGCGCACGAAGCAACTCCTCGACATGGTAGGGCTCGACCAGCGCTCCCTGCGGCGCTATCCGCATTCCTTCTCCGGCGGCCAGCGCCAGCGTCTCGGGATCGCCCGCGCCCTCGCGCTCGAGCCGCGCGTTCTCCTGTGCGACGAGCCGGTCTCGGCCCTCGACGTCTCCGTGCAGGCGCAGGTTCTCAACCTTCTGAAGGACCTGCAATCGGCGCTTGGGTTGTCCTACATCTTCGTGTCGCACAACCTCGCGGTGGTGGACTACATCGCCGACACCATCGCGGTCATGTGCCGGGGCTATATCGTCGAGGAAGCGCCGAAATCCTCGCTGTTCCGTAATCCGGTTCATCCTTACACCCAGGCGCTGCTCGCCGCCGTGCCGGATGCGGACATCGACCGGCCGCTGGATTTCGCCAAGCTGCGCGCCGGCCGCTTCTCCAACCCGTCCGATTGGCCGGAACCCTTCCGCATCCAGGACGGCGAGACGGGCGTCATGAAAGAGATAGAGCCGGGCCATAAGGTCCGCCTGGGGCAAGCCACGGCGCAGGAGGCTGCGTAATGTCGATCAACGCCACCATGAAGCCGATCGTCCTTGCCGCCCTTTGCACCCTCCTGGCGCTTCCCGCATGGGCGCAGACTTTCAGCGAACCGCCCTTCTTCAAGGAAAAGCTCGCGAATAAAGAGCTGCCGCCCCTGGCCGAACGGCTCCCGCAAACTCCCATCGTGGTGGAGCCGGCAGGGCAATATGGCGGGGACATCGTCACCCTTGTGCCCCGCGCCCGCGATATCCGGTATATCTCGACCTACGCCTACACCCGGCTCGTCGGCTACGACCGGCACCTCCAGCTTCAGCCCGACCTCCTGGAGAAGTTCGAGAATCAGGACGACCGGGTTTTCACCTTCACCCTGCGCGCAGGCCACCGCTGGTCGGACGGCTCTCCCTTCACGG
>DASQTM010000493.1:0-4780 GCA_035641875.1 Microvirga sp.
CGTTACAATAAGCTGTGCTCAGCTGGGTTAACGTTGCGTCAGACGATGCCTTTGGCACCGGGAAGTCTGCGGCAGCGAGGCTAAGTTCAGGGATCAAGCGGTGTGACATTAACCGTACCGAGTTGGCACCTGTTAGGATGACAAATCCCTGTCTCAGAGCTCTTATGCCGCCTCATGACCCCACCGATTCGTCCTGCCGCTCAAAAATCCCTCGGCCTTGAGCGCGAACATGCCGCTCGGGCGGCAGGGTTCCGCTGCATCGCCGGCCTTGACGAGGTCGGGCGGGGGCCGCTCGCCGGACCGGTGGTGGCGGCCGCCGTGGTGCTCGACCTCGGCTGCGTGCCGGAGGGGTTGGCGGATTCGAAGCTGTTGACCGCGGCGAGGCGCGAGGCGCTGTTCCCCGAGATCCTGGCGACGGCGCAGGTGGGCATCGCGTCCGTGTCGCACCGGGAGATCGACAGCATCAACATCCGCCAGGCCTCCCTGCTCGCCATGTGCCGGGCGCTGTCCGCCCTGCCCTGCCGGCCGGACATGGCGCTGGTGGACGGCAACGATCCCCCGGCCCTTCCCTGCTCGACGGAGGCCGTGGTGAAGGGTGATTCGAGCATCGCGTCGATTGCGGCGGCCTCCATCGTGGCCAAAGTGGTGCGCGACCGGATGATGGCGCGGCTCGGAAACGCTTATCCCGCCTATGGTTTCGCCAGCAATGCGGGCTACAGTACGCGAACGCACCTGACGGTGCTGGCGAGCGAGGGCCCCTGCCCGTTCCATCGCATGAGTTTTGCGCCGCTTCGCCAAGGGTTACTGGACCTGTAACCTCGCTTAACAGGCGTTAACCGGAAAAACTCAATTTTTTCAAGGGGTAGGCAAGTTTTGCCGATCCAAAATACTTGGATTTTCTCGCGTTTGGAAACCTCCTCTTTACCCTAACGCCTCATGATCCTGAGTGTCAGTTGCGTAACCGGTGATCACCCATGGGTACCTTGCGTATCGGGGCTGCCGGCGCCGCCTCCCGGATCAGTGTCTCGCGTACCGGGCGGTCTGCGCCGGCTCCTCGGACGGGGCTCAAAGCCCCTCTGTCCGTCTTGCCGCCGTCTCTTCCTCTCAATGAGATCCTTCTCGGCGACTGCATCGCCAATCTCGAGAAGCTTCCGCCGGAGAGCGTGGACGTGGTCTTTGCGGATCCGCCCTACAACCTTCAGCTCGAAGGGGCGCTGACGCGCCCGGACCAGAGCCGTGTCGACGCGGTCGACGACGACTGGGACAAGTTCGCGAGCTTTGCCGATTACGACGCGTTCACCCGCGCCTGGCTTCTCGCCGCCCGCCGCGTGATGAAGAAGAACGCGACGCTCTGGGTGATCGGCTCCTATCACAATATCTTCCGGGTCGGCGCCACGCTCCAGGACCTCGACTTCTGGATCCTGAACGACATCGTCTGGCGCAAGGCCAACCCGATGCCGAACTTCAAGGGCCGCCGCTTCACCAACGCCCACGAGACCATGATCTGGGCCTCGAAGGGCGCGGAGTCGAAGGGCTACACCTTCCATTACGACGCGCTGAAAGCCGGCAACGAAGACGTGCAGATGCGCTCCGACTGGTTCATCCCCCTCTGCACCGGCGAAGAGCGCCTGAAGGATGCCAACGGCCAAAAGGTCCACCCGACCCAGAAGCCCGAGGCCCTGCTGGCGCGCATCCTGCTCTCCTCCTCCAATCCCGGCGACGTGGTGCTCGATCCGTTCTTCGGCACCGGCACCACCGGCGCGGTGGCGAAGATGCTGGGCCGCAACTTCATCGGCCTGGAGCGTGATTCCACCTACGCCAAGGCCGCGCGCAAGCGGATCGACGCGGTCGCGCCCCTCTCCGACGTGTCGATCGCGGCCCCGCCGGAGAAGCGCCAGGAAGTGCGCGTGCCCTTCCTCGCCATGATCGAGGGCGGCTATGTGAAGGCGGGCGAGACCCTGGTGGACGAACGCCGCCGCTACAAGGCGGTGGTGCGCGCCGACGGAACCCTCGCGCTCGGCGCCATCGTGGGCTCGATCCACAAGATCGGCGCGCTCACGCAGGGGCTTCCGGCGTGTAACGGCTGGACCTTCTGGCACGTGGAGCGGAACGGCAAGCTCGTGTGCATCGACGAGTTCCGCGCCAAGGTGCGGGCGGACATGGCGGCCTGATCTCGAACCGCTGCACGTTCTTATTGATCATGGCCGGCCTGATGCCGGCCATTTCCATTTTTGTCGGCCCTGCTCAGCGATGGGCCGAGAGCCATCGCAGCAGCTCCGCATCGAAGAGAGCGCTCTCTTCCAGCTGCGGCGTGTGCCCGCTCCGCTCGAACACCCGCACGGTGAGGTTCTTGAAGCGGCTCCTATACGGGTCCCAGGCAGCGTAGGGCGCGACGAGATAATCGTAGCGGCCCAACGCCAGGAAAACCGGTACATCGAGCTGCTCCAAGCCCTGCGCAATATCGAGATCGCGAAACGCCTCGCCCCACAGGTGGTCGAAGACCGGCATGTTCACATGCACGCCCTGCCACAGCGGCGCGGCGTCGAAGGCATGGTCGTACCAGCTTCTCGCGCCCATTCTCACGCAGAAGGCGACGAAGCGCTTCTCGGGCGCGGCCTCAATCTCGGCGGCGAGCCCTGCGAGATCGCGCTCCAGCCTCGCCTTGCGTTCGGGGCAGACGGATTCCTGCCAATACCGCTCCGTGGCCGCGTTGTGGGCGGCGCTGTGGCTCGGGCCGGTGGCGATCATCACCACATGCGAAACATGCCGCGGATAACGCTTGGCGTATTCCAGCGCCATGTAGCCATGCCCGGAATGGCCGATGATCACGATCCTGTCGAGGCCGAGATGCTGCCTGACGAGATCGATGTCGGCGAGCACGGTATCGAGGTCATCCTTCGATGGCGGCGCGTCGTCCGTCAGGCGCGCGAAGCCGCGATGATCGGCGAAGATCAGCCTCAGGGATCGCCGCAGCTCCTGCGAGAAGACGCGCGGGTAATACACCGCGCTTCCGATCACGAGAGCGGGCGTTCCTTCGCCTTCGACGGAATAGCCCAACTCGTAGCGTCCGGATCGGATCGTCTTGCGCTCCGCGGCGCTTTTGGGTGTCCTAAGGTCGGACATGGTCGTTCTTTCATGCATGTGCGACTTCATCCGGCGGGAGCCATCGCCTCGCCCCACGAGGACGTGCAGGGCTGCCCGCGCGGCGGCCGTTGTGTCCCAAGCTCCAAGCCTTGTGAAGCCCCCTCGCTCGCCAAAACTGTAGACCCCCTGCACGGTTCTGACGGGCTGCCGGAGAACGGCTTTCGGGCGACGGTGCGGCTTGTCACCGATCCAGAAGATCCCCTCTATGCCAAATCCGGTTCAACGCTTTAGCATCCTGTCATGGCTCCTTGGTCTTTCGACCCCTTCCGCCTCGCCTTCACCGAACCGTCCTGGGACGACCTGCGGATCTTCCTGGCCGTGGTGGCTCATGGATCGATGAACGGCGCCGCAAAGGCCCTGGGGCAAAGCCAGCCCACGGTGGCCCGGCGAATCAAGGCGCTGGAGGAAACCTTCGGGCTCTCCCTGTTCCAGCGCGGCCCCAACAACCTCGAACTGACCGAGGCCGGGCACGCGGTGTTCGAGGCGGCTTCTCCCATGGGCGAGGCGGCCGGCATCGTGCTGCGAACGGCGGCGGCCTACCGCCCCGATCCCGACGCCCCGGTGCGGATCACCGCCACCGCATCGGTGACCCTGTTCCTGTCCCTCCATTCGGCGCAGCTGCACCAGGCCGCCGCTCCCGTGGAGATCGCCTATCTGCCGACCCGGCGCAGGCTCGATCTGGCATCGGGCGAGGCCGATATCGCCCTCAGGATGCGCAGCCTGCCGGAGGGCACCGACGATCTCGTGGCGAGAAAGATTGGGCAGATCGCCTTCGCGATCTATGCCCGCACGGCCGATCCCACCGCCGTCATCGCGCCGCCGGAGGACCCGACCCTGTCGCGCCAGGCGGCCTACGTGGCGGAATTCGCCCAGGGGCGCACCATCGCGGCCCGCATCGGCGACATGCCGATCCGCTACCAAGCCGCGAAAGCCGGATTGGGCGCGGCCTTCCTGCCGTGCTGGCTCGGGGATTCGGACCCGGACCTGGTGCAGGTGGTCAAGCCCGAGGGCGACCTGATCGAGGACGTCTTCCTCGTCATGCACCGCCGCAGCCGCAACCGTCCCAACGTGGTGCGGGTGGCGAACGCCCTGGCCGCCCTGTTCAAGGGAAACCAGAAGGCGCTCACGGGAGGGTGAAAACGTCTCGGCTCAGGCCTGCTTCTTCGCTGGTGCCTTTTTGCTTGGCCCTGTCAGATCGCCCAGCGCATGGGCCAGCACCTTCTTCATCGCCCCCGGCAGCGCCTCCCCGTGAAGCTGCGTCCGGGGCGTCCAGCGCATGTCCTCCGGGGCGGGGGTGCCCTTCGGGACCTTGGCGAAGAGCACCGTCAGCTCCAGGGGGAAATGGGTGAACACGTGGCGCACGATGCCGGGCAGGCGCTGCCAGCGGGCCTCGATGGGCGCGTCGAGCACCGCCTGGGAGGGCTCATAGTCGGGCTCCCAGGCGCTGGTGGGCGGCTCGGCCATGCCGCCGAGAAGCCCCTGCGGCGGACGGGTGCGGAGCAGGACGGTGTCGTCGGCGCGCAGCACCACGAAGGCCGCGCCCCGGCGCAGGGGGCCGCTCTCCTTCTTCTGCTTCTTCGGGAAGGCTTCCTGCAGGCCGGCGGCACGGGCCAGGCAGGGCGTCATCCAAGGGCAG
>DASQTM010000494.1:0-4373 GCA_035641875.1 Microvirga sp.
CCCAGAGAAGAAAGGTCGAGACGGCGACATAGAAGAAGAGGGCGTGGACGGCTGCGGACAGCATGGAGACCCGCTGTCCATTCTTCGGGTCTACAACCCGCAGGCCCATGGTGCGCATGCCCACGGTGGCCTGGGATGCGCCGCCGATCGTGACCGCGTTGTAGACGATGAAGGTGAGGGCCGTGAGGGGAAGCACGAAGAATAGTCCCCAGCCGACTCCCAGGGTCAGCAGCCCGAGGAAGAAAATGCCGATAGAGATCAGGATGATCCAGAGCGCGATGACGAGGAGATCGATCAGATAGGCCCAGAAGCGCCGGGCGATGACGCCCTCGGTCAGGCGGGCGAGATCGCCTCCATAGGCGCCGTAGTTCAGCGGCGGCAGGGAAGACCGGTCGACCATGGTGCGCTCCTCAATAGGCGGTCTCTGACAGGCCGCGGGAATCGATCCTCCGGGGAGCGAGTCCCTCCGCCGCCAGGGCTTCGAACACCTCCAATGTATGCATTCTGTCCCGGGTTTCGATGGTGATGTCGATAGAAACGCCCTTAGCCGGCACATCGAGGAAGAGCCGGCCGTGGGACACCTCCAGGATATTGGCCCCGAGGCTGCCGAGAAGGCTCGCCACCCGACCCAGAACTCCCGGCCGGTCGTTGGACGTGATGCGGAAGGAGGCGATCCGGTCGTCCCGCTCGAGTTCCCGCACCATCACCGAAGCGAGGATGCGCGCGTCGATGTTGCCGCCGCAGAGCACGAGGCCGACCCGCTTACCCCTGAACCGCTCCGGATCCGCCATCATGGCGGCGAGGCCCGCTGCGCCTGCGCCTTCCGCCATGGTCCGCTGCAGGGTGGCGTAGGCGTTCACGGCGCGCTCGATGAGAGGCTCCTCGACGGCTACGATGGTGGACACGAGGTCTCGCACGATGGGAAGTGGAAGCTGCCCCACGGTCTTCACCGCGATGCCTTCGGCGAGCGTGGCTCCGCCGATGGGGCGGTTGCCGCCCTGGAGGGCGTTCAGGAACGAGGGATAGAGGGCCGCCTCGACGCCGACGATCTCGATGGACGGCTTCAGGGCCTTCGCCGCAATGGCGATCCCCGAGATCAGGCCGCCGCCGCCGATGGGAACGACGATCTGATCGAGATCGGGCACGTCGGCCAGCATTTCGAGGGCGACGGTGCCCTGGCCCGCCATCACCCTTGCGTCGTCGTAAGGGTGGACGAAGGCAAGGCCCTCGCGCCCGGCGATCTCGCGGGCATGGGCGGCGGATTCGTAGAGGGTCTCCCCGTGGAGGATCACGCGAGCGCCATAGGCGCGGGTGTTCTCCGCCTTCACCAGGGGAGAGTTCTCCGGCATGACGATGGTGGCGGGAATGTCCAGCCGGCGCGCGTGGTAGGCGACCGCCTGGGCATGGTTGCCTGCCGACATGGCGATCACCCCGCGCCCGCGCTCCGCCGGGGAGAGGCTGTCCAGCTTCGTCACCGCGCCGCGCTCCTTGAACGAGCCGGTGGGCTGCATGTTCTCGTGCTTCACGTAGACGGTGGCGTCCGTGAGCTGGGACAGGCGGGGCGCAGGCACGATGGGCGTTCGCAGCACCTGCCCTCGGACGATCTCCGCCGCGCGCTTCACGTCCTCGATGGTGATGGCGTAATCGGCCAAGGCTTCCTCCGGGTTTCGCCCCTCAGGTGAATCCGGTTTTGCGGAAACACGATGCAGCATAGAATAAGGACTCAGGGCAGGGGACGATCCAATAAAATCGTCCTCCGCTCTAGACGGACCGTGGCGTCGGATCCTTGAAGCCCAGCAGGCCGCCGGGCCGAAAGATCAGGAACACGACGAGCGCCCCATAAAGGGCCATGTCGCGGCCCTCGATGGGAAGATAGGCGGACCAGATGGTTTCGAACAATCCCACGGTGAACCCGCCCAGCATGGCGCCCGGAACGGAACCGATCCCGCCGATAATGGCCGCGATGAGAGCCTTCAGGCCGAACTGAAAGCCTCCCGCGAAGCCAAGTCCGCCATATTGCGCCACGATCAGCATTCCGGATAGGCCCGCCATGGCTCCGGCAAGCGCCAGGGTCTCCATGAGAAGCCTTTGGCCGTTCACGCCGAAGAGGGCCGCGGCCCGCGCATCGTCCGCATAGGCCCGCCAGGCTCGGCCGAAGGGCGTCGCCTTCATGAGCCAGAGCAGGCCAAGCGTAGCCAGGAGCCCGATCCCGGAGGTGAGCGCCGTAATCGGGGTGAGGCTCACGAGGAAATTGCCCGACCGGGCTAGGGGCCAGGCCTCGGCCCAGACCGGAGGCAGCCACACGGTGACGGGGCTTTGGACGACGCGAAGATATTCCATCAGAAAAAGGGAGAGGCCTACGGTGGCGATGAGGCTCGGCTGGGAGCTGGCCCCGGCGATGCGCCCGATGGTGAAATACCCGCCCACGGCGCTGTGCATGGCTCCGGCAAAGAGAGCGGCCAGGAGACCGGCCGTCAGGCCGAGGACGGGGGATTGAATGCCCGACACCAGCGCCACCGAAGCCCCCGCCACCGTCGCGGCGGAGCCCACGGCGGCAAGCTCCCCGAAGGCCAGATTGATCCGTCCGCTGAGGCCGAACACCAGGGCGAAGGCCACGGACAGCAGGGCATAGATGGCTGTGCGCGGCAGGCTGACCAGCAGCTGCTGGAATCCATAGGCGGTGCTCTGCGGAAGCTCCACTGCGGCGGCACTTGGCGGGCTGCCGGGGTCGCCTGCGACGCCCTCCGGGGTGTCGATGTAGTAGCGCTTCAGGAGATAGAGGCTGGAGCCGGACAGCGGGCCCTCTTCGGTTCCGAGGCCGGTCAGCTCCGCCTTGTTGGGCGAGAGGCCCTCGGCGGCGAACCGGCAGATGGCGAACCGCTCCAGGGCAGGGCGGTCCCGATGCTCGGCAAGGTAATTCACCCGCAGGCTGCGCGCCACAGGCCCTTCCTGCACCCGCAGCACCGTGATCCGCGCGCCGGGGTTGAGGGCGGGCAGGGCGGAGCGGCAGACCCGGATCTGCTCCGCATCCCGGGAGAGGCCGCAGGCGGAGAGAAGACAAAGAACAAGCAGGCAGGCGGCAAGCCGCCATGCCGCGCAGAAGCCTGTCATAACACCGGCCCTGTCACGGGAGCGGCGTCAGCCTTGGGCCTTCAGCTTCTCTGCAACCCGGGGAGCGAAATAGGTGAGGATGCCGTCGGCGCCTGCGCGCTTGAAGGCGGTGAGGCTTTCCATCATGGCCCGCTCGCCGTCGATCCAGCCATTGGCGGCCGCGGCCTGGATCATCGCGTATTCGCCGGAGACCTGATAGGCGAAGGTGGGAGCCGCGAAGGTGTCCTTCACTCGGCGCACGATGTCGAGATAGGGCAGGCCGGGCTTGACCATGATCATGTCCGCGCCTTCCTCGAGATCGAGAGCGACCTCCCGCAGGGCCTCGTCCGCGTTGGCGGGGTCCATCTGATAGGTGCGCTTGTCGCCCACCAGGGTGGCGCTGGTGCCGATGGCGTCCCGGAAGGGGCCGTAGAAGGCCGAGGCGTACTTGGCCGCATAGGCCATGATCTGGACGTCGTGGAAGCCCGCCTCGTCGAGGCCGGTGCGGATGGCTCCCACCCGCCCGTCCATCATGTCGGATGGCGCGATGATGTCGGCCCCGGCCTCGGCCTGGATCACGGCCTGGCGGGTCAGCAGCGCCACGGTCTCGTCATTGAGGATCCGCTCGCCCTCCATGACGCCGTCATGGCCATGGCTGGTATAGGGGTCGAGAGCCACGTCGGTGATGATTCCGATCTCCGGCGCCGCCCGTTTGATCTCCCGCACCGCCCGGCAGACGAGATTGCGGCTGTTGAGGGATTCGGACCCGGTCGGGTCGCGCAGCGCCGGATCCGTATAGGGAAACAGGGCGATGGCCGGAATACGCAGGGAGGCGGCTCGTTCGGCCTCGCGCACGGCCTCGCCGACCGTCAGCCGCTCCACGCCGGGCATGGACCCGACCGGCTGGCGTCCGCTGGCCCCGTCGATGAGGAAGATCGGCCAGATCAGATCGTCCGCCGTCAGCACGTTCTCGCGCACGAGCCGCCGCGACCACTCGGCCTTGCGGTTTCGCCGCGGGCGGTGCGACAGCGCCAGGGGCGAAGACAGGGCCTGCTGAGGGGAGGGGCGGAGGAACGACGACAGTTTCGACATGGGTCCTGATCCACGGCCGGCCTCGCTGCCGGCGGATGCGGACAGGGTTAGCACATTTAAATCCTTCTAAAAAAGGGCCCGGCGTCGCACCGGGCGCGATAGGTGTGAAATGGCGGGAAAGGTCGGCTAGCGCTGCCCAGCCCTCCTCCTCGCCCAGGCCTGCGTGAGATGGGTTTCATGATGCGCAAGTC
>DASQTM010000495.1:0-3501 GCA_035641875.1 Microvirga sp.
GCCTATGGCGGCACGCCCTCGGATGAATCCGTCATCCGCCTGATCAAGCATCTCAAGAGCAGGGATCTGGAGGTCGTGCTCTATCCCTTCGTCATGATGGACGTGCCCTCCGGCAACGGCCTGCCGGACCCTTATGGCGGCACGGGCCAGCCGGCCTATCCCTGGCGCGGGCGCATCACCTGCCACCCTGCGCCCGGAAAGCCGGGTTCGCCGGACGCCACGAACGCAGCCGCCACGCAGATCGATCAATGGTTCACGCACACATGGGGCTATCGGAACTTCATTCTTCACTATGCCGGTCTTGCAGGGAAGGCCGGCGGGGTCGACGGCTTCATCCTGGGCAGCGAACTGGTCGGTTTGACGCGGGTCCGTTCTTCGCCGGGAATCTATCCGGCCGTGCAGAAGTTGAAAGCCCTCGCAGGGGAGGTCCGGGCTCTTGTGGGCAACGGCGTCAAGATCGTCTATGCGGCCGATTGGACGGAGTATGGATCCCACGTCCTCGACAATGGCGATGAGGTGCGCTTTCCCCTGGATCCGCTGTTCGCCTCCGACGACATCGACGCGATCGGCATCGACTATTATCCGCCGGTCTCCGATTGGCGCGACGGGCTCGATCACCAGGACCTTGCCCTCGGGCGCAGCATCTACGATGTCGATTACCTGCGGGCGAGGCTCGGCGGCGGCGAGGCCTTCGACTGGCACTATCCCACGGCCGCCGCCCGCGCGGCCCAGGCGCGCAGCGCGATCACCGACGGGGCCTACGGCAAGCCATGGGTCTTCCGCGCCAAGGATCTCGTGTCCTGGTGGTCGAATCCGCATGTGGAGCGCTCCGGCGGAGTCGAGGTCAAGACGACAGGCTGGAATCCTCAGTCGAAGCCGATCTGGCTGACCGAGATCGGCATTCCGGCCGTGGACAAGGGGCCCAACGGACCCAACGTCTTTCCCGATCCCAAATCCTCCGAGTCGGCCTATCCCCCGTTCTCCCGGGGCGTGCGCGACGATCTCGTCCAAGTGCGCGCCCTGGAGGCCATCCTCTCCCGCTTCGACCCCGCCCAGAAAGGGTTTTCGTCGGCGTACAACCCGGTCTCGGCCCTTTACGATGGCCGCATGGTGGACCCGGCCAACATCTATGTGTGGGCCTGGAACGCAAGACCGTTCCCGGCCTTCCCGGACTTTGACACGATGTGGCTGGACGGGGCCAATTGGGAGACCGGCCACTGGATCACCGGCCGCATCGAAGGAGCGCCGCTCGATCGCCTCATCGCCTCCATCCTCAAGGATTTCGGCCTCGACGTTCCGGCCGCCATCCCGGTCGACGGTTTCATGGATGGCTATGTGGTCGACAGGCCCATGTCGGCCCGCGGGGCGCTCGAACCCCTGATGCGCCTGTTCGGCGTCGACGCGGTCGCAAGCGGCGGCAAGATCGCCTGGCGCGGGCGCGGCGGACGGGCCGTTGCGGCGCTCGCCAGGGAGGATCTCGTGATGGAGGAGGGCGAGCCCTCGCTCCGGCTCACCCGCTCGCAGGAGACCGAGCTGCCGCAGCAGGTGGAGATCGGCTTCACGGAAGGCGATGTGGATTACCGCCGCGCCGCCGCGGCCTCGCGCCGCCTGTCGGGATCGAGCCGCCGGGAGGCGCGGGCGGATTCCGCCATCATCACTCGCCGGGCGGAGGCGCAGCGTCTTGCCGATACCTGGCTGCAGGATTTGTGGGCCGCGCGGGAGAGCGCCGAATTCGAACTCTCGCCGCGACAGATCGCCCTCGAACCCGGCGACATGATCTCGCTTCCCACCGACGCCGGACCCAGGCTGCACAGGATCGTGCGGATCGCCGACGGCCCGACGCGCAAGATGTCCGTGCGGGCCGTGGAGCCCGCGATCTTCGAGAGGCCCGGCGCTTCGATCCCGAGGCCGAAGCGCCGCCCGCCGCCCGTGCCCGGAAAGCCTCAGGCGATCATCCTCGATCTGCCGGTGAGCGCGGGCAACCCCACGTCCCTGCAATACATCGCCGTGGCTGCGGACCCCTGGCCGGGGGCGGTCGCCATCTGGCGTTCGGGAAACGGCGCGAGCTTCACGCCGCACCGGATCCTCGGCCTGCCGGCGGTGATCGGGCTGACGAAGACCGTGCTTCCGCCGGGGCCGCTCTGGCGCTGGGATCGCAGGACCGTTCTCGACGTGGAAATCTCGTCGGGAGCGTTGAGCTCCATCGACGACGAAGCCGCGCTCGCAGGCGGCAATCTTTTCGCCGTCCAGGGACAGGATGGCCGCTGGGAGATCCTCTCGGCGGCAGGGGCCGAGCTGATCGGCGAGCGCACCTATCGCCTGTCCCGGTTCCTGCGCGGGCTTGCCGGCAGCGAACCGGAGGCGGACCGCACGGCGCCGGCCGGCGCTCCCATCGTTCGCCTGGACGAGGCTGTCGCTCCCCTGACCGGCAGCCTGCAGGATCTCGGCCAGACCTGGCGCTACAGGATCGGCCCCTTGGGCCGGGATCATGCGGATCCTTCAGTGACGGAAGCCCTCGCAATGGTGGGACGGGAAGCCCTCAAGCCCCTGAGCCCGGCGCATGTGACGGCGCGCCGGGAGGCGGGCGGCGTTCGCATCCGGTGGCTGCGCCGCACGCGGATTGGCGGAGACGGCTGGGATCCCGCCGATGCGCCGCTGGCCGAGGATGCGGAGCGCTACGAGGTGGATGTTCTCAGCAACGGAGCGGTCGTGCGCTCCCTTGAGGCTTCCGACCCTTCCGTTCTGTACGCCGCCGCCCAGGAGGCTGCCGATTTCGGCGCGCCTCAGACGGTGCTCGGCCTTCGCATCGCCCAGATGAGCGCCGTCGTCGGGCGCGGTTTCGAGCGGAGCGTCACGATTCCGGTTCTCTAGACCTGCCCGTCCTTAAACCTCTTCCGGCGAAGAGGACGATACGGCGCTTCCATCATCTCCCAACAGGCCCCATCGATGTCATCCACGCCTCATCTGGCCCTGCCGCTGCTCGCCGCGGCGCAGGCGCAAAAGCATGTCACCCATAACGAAGCCCTGTCGTCTCTCGACGCGCTCGTTCATCTCGCCGTCAAGGAGCGCGATCGGACCCTCGCGCCGGTTTCTCCCGCCGAGGGAGACCGCTATCTGATCGGCGCGGGCGCGACGGGTGCGTTCGCCGGCCACGACGGCGAAGTGGCCCTGTTCGATCTCGGCATGTGGCGGTTCTTCACGCCGGGCCCCGGTTGGCAGGCCTATGTGGAGGCCGAGAACAGGATCGTCGCCTTCGACGGCGCGCAATGGCAGGATCTCGATCACTACATCAAAGGCTTCGACAATCTCGAGAAGCTGGGGATCGGCGCCGCCGCGGACAGCCTGAACCGCCTCTCGGCGAAGCTGAATGCGGCCCTGTTCGTCGCGCTGGAGGCGGCCGAAGGGGGAACCGGAGATCTGCGCTTCGTTCTCAACAAGGGCTAGCCTGCCAATGTGCTCTCGGACCTCTACCAGCGCGGCTTCGTCGGGAGGGCGGAAACG
>DASQTM010000496.1:0-9671 GCA_035641875.1 Microvirga sp.
GGTTCTCAAGGACAATCTCCCAGCCCGCCGCTTCTATGAGGCGCTGGGCGGCAGGCTCGGGCCTGAACAATTCTTCGACCTCGGTGGGCAGACGGTCACCGAGGTGGCGTACCGGTTCGAACCGATCCCCCGCTAAGACCTCATCCACTCCCGGATAAGGTGGTTCGCGATGGCGATGGGAGCCGGGGCGGCGAAATCCTCGTGCGTGCCCTCCAGCATGCGGCGGATGTCGTCCCTGGAGAACCAGCGGGCATCCTCCAGTTCCTCCCGGTCGAAATCGATCTCGTCCGTGATCGCCTCCGCCTGGCAGCCGATCATGATGGAGGACGGGAAGGGCCAAGGCTGGGACGCGAGATAGCGGACCTCGCCGACCCGGATGCCCGCCTCCTCGAAGGTCTCGCGCCGGACCGCGGCCTCAATGGTCTCGCCGGGCTCCAGGAAGCCCGCAAGGCAGGAATACATCTTCTCCGGAAAACGCGACTGACGGCCGAGCAGGCATGTGTCGCCCCGGGCTACCAGCATGATCACCACCGGGTCCGTGCGGGGGAAATGCTGTGCGCCGCAGGCGGCGCAGTCGCGCCGGAAGCCGGCTTGGGCCAGCGCCGTAGGCGCGCCGCAATTGGCGCAGAACCGGTGGCGGTTGTGCCAGTCGAGCATGGATTTCGCCATGGCGAGCAGGCCGAGTTCCTCCGCCGGCACGAGCCCGCGAACGGCGATCGAGCGCAGGTCGGTGACCGTGAAGGCCGGATCGTCCCGAAACAGCTCCGCCGCCTCGGGCGCCGCCAGGGTCGCGATCACCGGGCGGTCGTTCAGAACCCCGAGGAAAACCTGCTCCTTGTGAGCGGGCAGGCGGCTCAAGGCCGCGGCGGGCAGCAGGCCCGTTCCGGGCTCTCCCGAGCCAAGAACCGGCAGGTCGCCAGCCAGGAGCACCATGGCGGTCCTCGGGTCCCCGACGAAACGGGCCAGGGCCTCCGGGTCCCGCTCGGCGCTGTGGCGAACCAGGGGGTTGGCGATGTAGGCAATGGGTTGGGTCATGGGTCAGGCCGCTGCGAAAAGGGTGGCGGCGCGCTCGATCAGGGCCGACGCCGCGTGGTCAGGGTAAGGGGTTCGGGAGCCATGGCCCCAGACGGGACCGGGCCAGGCCGGATCCGAGCGGAACCGCCCGATGACATGAACATGGAGCTGCGTCACGATGTTGCCCAGCGCCCCCACATTCACCTTGTCGGGCTTGGAAAGCTCCATCATGACCCGGGCGGCGATGCGGATTTCCTGCATGAGTTGGGCGGCCTGCTCCTCCGACAGGTCCGTGACCTCGCTCGCGCCGCTGATGCGGGGCGCCAGGACGAACCAGGGAAAGCGGGCGTCGTTCAGGAGCAGGACCGAGGAGAGGGCGAGATCGCCGACCGGGATGGTGTCGGCGGCGAGCCGGGAATCGAGCTGAAAGGTCATGGGGCTATGTAACCGAGCTTGCGGCGCGATGTCAGCCATTGTTGGGAGGGCCGGTTCCACAAGAGCCTTTGCCTCCGCGACGGTCGCAGCTCAATCCCGGCGCAGCTTAACCTTCGCGCTTCATCCGCTCCCGGCGCGCCATCTCGGCCTCGGAGGGATGCTCCAGCTCGAACGATCCGATGCTGATGGCGCCTGCGCGCTCGTAAACGCTCATGGTGACGCCGGTCGTCGACATGCTGGTGGCGGTGAGCTTCAGCGCGCCCGGTTTTGCGCCCGCCCCGAACAGGCGCTTGCCGGGGCCGAGGATGAGGGGGAAAACCAGAAGCCGAAACTCGTCGATGAGATCGTGGGCGAGGAGGGTCTGCAACAACACGCTGCTGCCTTGCGTCAGCAGGTTGGGCCCGTCCTCCTGCTACAGCCGGCCGATTGCTCCCGCCACGTCGCCCTGCAAAGCAACCGAGTTCTGCCAGGCAAGGGGGGCTCTGGATGAGGTCGCCACATATTTGGTGACGGCGTTGAAGCGTTCCGCAATCGGATCGCCGCCCTCGATGTAAGGCCAGTGCGCAGCAAAGATCTCGTAGGTCTTGCGGCCGAGCAGGAGGTCGAAGGGCGTCGAAAACATCTGATCCATGAACTGGCCCATGGGCTCGTCCCAATAGGTGACGGTCCAGCCGCCATGGGTGAAGCCCCCCGAGGGATCCTCCGGCGGCCCGCCCGGCGCTTGCATGACTCCGTCCAAGCTCACGAAGGCGGCGGCGACAAGTTTTCTCATGGGTCTTCTCTCCTGATGGCGAGGGCAGGCATTCCGGCGAATTTCTCAAACGTCGTCATGCCGGATGACGGGCGCTCGCGAGCGAGCGGGTTTGGCCCTCGGCTTGAGTTATCAATGATAACCATTAAGCCGCAGTTAATGGCCCGTGGCGAAAGGTCCGGCCGCTCCCACAATGCGAGCTCGGGCTCGCATGGCGGGGTGGCCGGGAGGGGGACGACGCCATTCGGCCCACCGTTTCCAACTTGCGTTTCCCGACTGATGCGGCCATATAGCGGGTGGGAGGTTGGCGAGGGACGTCTCACTCGCCAACCGGGTCAGGTCCGGAAGGAAGCAGCCCTAACGAGACCGAACGGGTCTTCGTCCAGCCTCCCACCCCGGCGCTCTTCAGTGCGCCCCAAGATGATCCTAACGCTTTGCAGCATATGGACGAAACCACAGCCGGCACGCCCCTGAACGACGAGCCGGCCCTGCCGGGTTTCCCTCCTGCGCCCGCTGCGGCGCCGGCCTCGCCCTACCGCGTTCTTGCCCGAAAATACCGCCCGCGCACCTTCGACGATCTGATCGGTCAGGAGGCGATGGTGCGCACCCTCTCGAACGCCTTCGACACCGGCCGCATTCCGCAGGCCTGGATGCTCACCGGGGTTCGCGGCGTCGGCAAGACCACCACCGCCCGCATCCTCGCCCGCGGCCTCAACTACGAGAAGCCTGACGGCTCCGGCCAGCCTACCATCCACATGCCCGGTCTCGGCGTCCATTGCGAGGCGATCATGGAATCGCGGCACGTGGACGTGCTGGAGATGGACGCCGCCTCCCATACGGGCATTGAGGACGTCCGCCAGATCATCGACGGCATCCGCTATTCGCCGGTCACGGCGCGCTACAAGGTCTACATCATCGACGAGGTCCACATGCTCTCGGAGAAGGCGTTCAACGCCTTCCTGAAGACGCTGGAGGAGCCGCCGCCCCACGCCAAGTTCGTCTTCGCCACTACGGAAATCCGCAAGGTCCCGGTCACGATCCTGTCCCGCTGCCAGCGCTTCGACCTGCGCCGCATCGAGGCGGACAAGCTCGTGGCCCACTTAAGCCGCATCTGCGATGCCGAGGGCGTGCGAGCCGACCAGGAGGCGCTCGCCGCCATCGCCCGCGCGGCCGAGGGCTCGGCGCGCGATTCGCTCTCGCTCCTCGACCAGGCCATCGCCCATGGGGCAGGGGTGGTGACGTCCGATACGGTGCGCGACATGCTGGGGCTCGCCGACCGCACCCAGGTCATCGATCTCTTCGAGGCGGCGATGCGCGGCGACGTGCCGGCGGCCTTCGCGGGGCTCCGAGCGCAATACGATGCGGGCGCGGATCCCGGCGTCATCCTGTCGGACCTTGCCGCCTTCTCCCATGTGGTCACCCGCCTCAAGCTGATTCCGGAGGCGGCCAGAGATCCGGCCCTGTCCGAGATCGAACGCGTGCGCGGAACGGATTACGCCCGGAAGCTGTCGGTGCGCACCCTGTCCCGCGCCTGGCAGATCCTGCTCAAGGGCATTCCCGAGGTTCAGGCCGCCAACCGGCCGGTGGCGGCAGCCGAGATGGTGCTCGTGCGCCTCGCCTATGCGGCCGATCTGCCCACGCCCGACGAGGCCCTTCGCATCCTCAAGGACGGCGCCCCGCTTCCCTCCGGCGGCCCGCCCGCACCGTCCGCCAGACCCAACGGACCTTCCGCCTCCGGCCCCATGGCCCTTGCGGCCTCCCAGGCGCAGCCCCAGCCACGCCCTCAGCCCTCCTCCTCCGCCGAGCCGACCATGCGCCTGCGCCGCTTCGAGGACGTGGTGGCGCTCGCCGGCGAGAAGCGGGAGATCGTGCTGAAGGCGGCCCTCGAGCGCGACGTGCGCCTCGTGCGCTTCGAGGAGGGCCGCATCGAGCTCAGCCTCACAGAGACCGGAAGCCGCACCATCGCCAACGACCTGACCCGCGCCCTCCAGCAATGGACCGGCGAACGCTGGATGGTCGCCCTGTCGTCGGAGGAGGGCGAACCGACCCTTCACGAAAAGGCTGTCGCAGCCGAGCGCGAACGCAAGGCAGGGGCGGCCAACCATCCTCTCGTGCAGGCGGTCCTGTCCAAGTTCCCCGGTGCGCAGATCGTCAACGTGGTCGAGCGCACAGAGAAGTCAGGCGAGGGTGCGGACACGGAAATCCTCGGCGAGGCTGACGCCATCAGCCCGCATGAATCTGAAGCCGACGACGATCTATAAGCTTTTTGTGAACCGCATTTTCTGATGCAGAGCCGTTGTGGACATCTGCGGAAGATATTCTGAGCGAGGATGACGATCATGAAGGACATCATGGGGCTGATGAAGCAGGCTCAGGCGATGCAGCAGAAGCTGCAGGACGCCCAGGCCGAGTTGGAGACCCTTGAGGTGGAAGGCACCGCCGGCGGCGGCGTCGTGACCGTGAAGGTCACGGGCAAGGGGAGCCTCAAGGCCATCAGCATCGACGCCTCGCTGATGAACCCGGACGAGAAGGAAATCCTCGAGGATCTCATCGTCGCGGCTATGAACGACGCCCGAGGCAAGGCCGACCGCGCCGCCCAGGAGCGCATGGAGAGCTTGACCAAGGGCCTGCCGCTGCCGCCCGGCCTGAAGCTGTTTTGAGGATCTGAATGGCCCAATACGTCGCCGGCCCTGAAATCGAACGCCTGATCCAGCTGCTCGCGCGGTTGCCGGGCCTGGGGCCCCGGTCGGCCCGCCGCGCCGCGCTCCATCTCATCAAGAAGCGGGATACGCTGCTCAACCCGTTGAGCGACGCCATGCGCATCGCCAACGAGCGAATCGTCGTGTGCTCGTCCTGCGGCAATGTGGATACATCGGAGCCCTGCACCATCTGCCGCGACCCGAAGCGCGACCCGTCCATCCTCGTGGTGGTGGAGGACGTCTCGGACCTCTGGGCCCTGGAACGGTCGGGCGCGGTCAGCGCCAAGTATCACGTGCTCGGCGGCGTGCTCTCACCCCTCGACGGGGTGCGGCCGGAGCACCTCAACCTCGACCGGCTCGTGGCGCGCGCGTCCGAACCGGGGGTGGCGGAGCTGATCCTCGCCCTCAACGCCACCGTCGACGGCCAGACTACCGCCCATTACATCACCGAGCTTCTCGGCCATCTGCCCGTGAAGGTGACGAAGCTCGCCCATGGGGTTCCCGTCGGCGGTGAGCTCGATTACCTCGATGAAGGCACCCTGTCGGCTGCGATCCGCCAGCGCACCTCCTTCTGAGACCGGCCTCAGGCCGGGATCGTGAGCCGGAAGACCGCGCCCCTGTCGGATTCCAGGCTGAAGCTTCCGCCGAGCTGAGCCGCGAAGGCGCGGATGAGCTTCATGCCCAGCGAGGAATCGTTCTCCGTCCCGCCCGATACGCCCCGGCCCGTGTCGCGGACGACGATCTCGATCTGCTCGTCCCTGCGCCGGGCCGAGACGGAGATGCGTCCGCCCTGTCCGGGTTCGAAGGCGTGCTTAAAGGCGTTGATGATGGCTTCCGTCACGGCCAGGGCGAGGGGAGGGCCCCGGTCCAGGTCGATCTCGATCCGCTCCGCGTCGAGATCCACGGCGATGCCCCGCGCCGATGCGCCGTAAGTGGCGGATAGTTCCTGGAGCAGGCGGCCGAGATAATCCCGGAGATCGATCATCCCGTCCTGCTCCTTCCGGTAGAGGAGGTCGTGGATCAGGCTGATGGAGCGCAGGCGGTCCTGGGTCTCCTGAAAGGCGGTCTTCACGTTCGGGTCGGCGAAGCGGCGGGCCTGCATCTGCAGCAGGCTCGACGTCACCTGCAGGTTGTTCTTCACCCGGTGGTGGATCTCCTGCAGCAGCACCACCTTGTCGGCGAGGGCCTGGCCGAGATTCTCATTCGCCTGCTGCAACTGCCGCTGGGTTTCCTCGGTTTGCCGGCTGAGCCGCACGCCGATCCCTGTGAGCCAGCCGAAAGCGATGAACACCAACGCCATGATGGCGGTGCTCCAATAGAGATTGGCCGTCCAGGCGGCTAGCGCCGTTGCCACGGGAATGCTGGCGGTCACGGTCACCGGCCAGCGCTCCAGGCGGCGGAACGAAACGATCCGCTCGATGCCGTCGCCCATGTCGCTGGTGCGGTACGTTCCGGTTCGCTGCGAGGCCATGTCGTTGAAGAGCGACGTTTGGCCGAGGCTGGACGAGACCTGATCCGGCGTCAGTCCAGTGCGGGCGATGACGCGGCCCTCGCGGCCCCAGATTCCGAGGATGACATCCTCGGCGCCGGACTCGGCCGGCTGCGAGATGTCCTGGAGGAATGTCGGCCTCAGCCCCACCTGCGCGACGCCGTCGAACTCCCCGTTCAGATCGGGAATGCGCCGCGAATAGGTGTAGAGGATTTCATTGGCGATCCGCCCGACGATGGCGGCGCCCACGAAGGTCTCTGCGCCAGCCCGGTGAGCCTTGAACCACGTCCGGTCGGCAAAGCTGACCGGCGAGGCCGGCTGGATCGTGGAGACCGCCACTGTGTTCCCCACCTCGTCGATGATGAGGAAGAGATCGCTGGCCGAGGATTTCTGGGTCAGTCCGGCCAGATACTGGTGGGCCTGACCGGTTTCGCTCAAGGCATCGACGCCGCCCCTCAAGCGCACATAGGCGATGATGTCGTTCAGCAGGAGATCGCTCGTCTCCAAGGTCCGCTTGGAGTATTCCTCCATGAGGAGGGCGAGGTCCTGCGTGGCGGCCCTTGCCCGGTCGAGGGCGTCCCGGTATTCGAACCACACGAAAGCCCCGCGGATTCCGATGACCGCGAATGCGAACAGAATCGCAGTGGCGTAGAGGACGCTGCGCATGTCACGGACGGGGGGCATGACAGGGAACTCGCTACGGAACCTCCCCCTCATCTAGCGCGCCGGGCGATCGCTCCTAGCCTATAACCTCATTGCGGCGGTGTGTTTCGGATGACAGGCCGGTGCGCGGTTGCTAATCAGGCGGCGTTGAAACCCTCTTGCCCGAGTTGCCCATGTCCGCCACCGACCTCTCCCGTACGATCGACGCCGCCTGGGAAGACCGGGCCCAGGTGAGCCCCGCCACCACGGGAGCCGTCCGCGAAGCGGTGGAGCAGGCGCTGCGCCTTCTGGATTCCGGAAAGGCCCGGGTGGCCGAGAAAGCCGGCGACGAGTGGCAGGTGCATCAATGGCTCAAGAAGGCCGTTCTCCTGTCCTTCCGCCTCAACGACATGGCGGTGATCAAGGGCGGGCCGGGCGAGGCGGTCTGGTGGGACAAGGTATCGTCCAAGTTCGACGGCTGGTCGGATCCCGAGTTCAAGGCCGCGGGGTTCCGCGCCGTGCCGAACTGCGTCGTGCGGCGCGGCGCCTACATCGCGCCCGGCGTGGTGCTCATGCCCTCCTTCGTCAATCTCGGCGCCTATGTGGGCGAGGGCGCCATGGTGGACACCTGGGCGACGGTGGGCTCCTGCGCCCAGATCGGCCGGAACGTGCACCTCTCCGGCGGCGTCGGCATCGGCGGCGTGCTGGAGCCGCTCCAGGCCAACCCCACCATCATCGAGGACGATTGCTTCATCGGCGCCCGCTCCGAGGTGGTGGAAGGCGTGGTGGTGGGCCAGGGCTCGGTGCTGTCCATGGGCGTGTTCCTCTCCGCCTCCACCAAGATCATCGACCGCAACACCGGCGAGGTGTTCGTGGGCCGCGTTCCGCCCTATTCGGTGGTGGTCCCCGGCTCCCTTCCCGGTCGGAACCTGCCGGACGGGACGCCCGGGCCGTCCTTGTACTGCGCCGTGATCGTGAAGCGGGTCGATGCCCAGACCCGGGCCAAGACCGGGATCAACGAGCTGTTGCGGGATTGATCGGTGGACCTCTCGCCCCTCTCCCTCGCCCAATCCCTGCTGCGCTGCCCCTCCGTGACGCCGGAGGAGGGCGGGGCGCTCGCCTTCATCGAACGCGTCCTGAGGGAGGTGGGGTTCGAGGTGCATCGTCCGGTGTTCTCCGAGCCGGGCACGCCGGACGTGGAGAACCTCTATGCCCGTTACGGGGCGGGCGAGCCCTTCCTGCTGTTGGCCGGCCATACGGACGTGGTGCCGCCGGGCGATGCGAGCCGCTGGCGGCACGATCCGTTCAGCGGCAGGATCGAGAACGGCGAGCTCTACGGGCGCGGCGCGGTGGACATGAAGGGCGGCATCGCCTGCATGATGGCGGCGGCCCTGGGCTTCATCCGCGAGCGCCCGAGCTTCAAAGGCTCTGTCGGCTTCCTCATCACCGGCGATGAGGAGGGCCCCGCCGTCAACGGCACGGTCAAGCTTCTGGACTGGGCCAAGACGCGCGGCGAGCGCTTCGATCATTGCATCCTGGGCGAGCCCACCAATCCGGGCCGGCTCGGCGACATGATCAAGATCGGCCGGCGCGGATCGCTCACCGGCCGGATCATCGTCGAGGGCAAGCAGGGGCATGTGGCCTATCCGCACCTGGCCGAGAACCCGATCCCCGGCCTGATGCGCCTGCTGAGCGGGCTTCTCGGGGAGCCCCTTGATCACGGCACCGAGCATTTCGACGCCTCGAACCTCGAGGTGACCACGGTGGATGTGGGCAACCCGGCCTCCAACGTGATCCCGGCGGAAGCGCGCGCCACCTTCAACATCCGCTTCAACGACCTCTGGACGCCCCAAAGCCTGGAGGAGGAGATCGAACGCCGCCTCAGCGAGGCCGCAGGCAATGCGGTGCGCTACAGCCTGAAGGTCGATCCCACCAACGCGGTCGCCTTCCTCACCCCGCCGAACGATTTCGTGGCCTTCATCGCCGACGCCGTCGAGGCCGAGACGGGATTTCGCCCAAAGCTCTCCACCACGGGCGGCACCTCGGACGCGCGCTTCATCGTCAAGCACTGCCCGGTGGTCGAGTTCGGCCTCGTAGGCCAGACCATGCACCAGATCGACGAGCGCGTGGCCGTGGCGGATCTCGACAGGCTCGCCGCCATCTATCGCAAGGTGCTGGACGCCTATTTCAAGGGGTGACGTGGTTCATGCTTCCTGAGGGGATCGTGGACCCGCAACGCGCCCCGTCCTGGCGGGCTCACGCGATGCCGTCTGTGAGGGCAATGGTGTGGATTCTTTTCCCCTCCGCTTCGCTCCGGCCGGCCTAAAGGACCGGCTGGAACTGCCACGCTCTTCGTCATGCCCGGCCTTGTGCCGGGCATCCACGTCTTTCTGCAGGTTGAAGGCGTGGATGGCCGGGCCTTATCCCCGGATCAAGTCCGGGGACGGCCATGACGGGGAGGGTCATCCTGCCGATCCTTTGGATCGGACGGGCGAGCCGCAGGCGAGGGGATCGCGTGCAGGACGAGGCGCCCTGAAGGCCCGGATGGCTCTGTCTGATGCTGTCAAAGAGCCAGCGCCTTCGGGCCGGAGCCTTTCGGCCCCAGCCTGGAGAGACGATCGAGGGGTGGCGCGAGAGGCGG
>DASQTM010000497.1:0-2881 GCA_035641875.1 Microvirga sp.
GGCGGGCCGATGAGGTGCGCCTCGTCGGCCATCTGCACGAACAGCGCATCCGCATCGGCTTCCGAATAGACCGCGATGGTGCGAATTCCCAGCCGCCGGGCGGTGCGGATGATGCGGCACGCGATCTCGCCGCGATTGGCAATCAGGACGCTCTCGAGCATGTCCATCCCTTATCTGATGTCTGTTCGGGTTTTGGGAAACCTAGAGCAAACCTCAAGGGACTTGTCACGCAGGAACCATAACCAGGGCTTCTCCTCCAACAGGCTGTCATGCCATTCGGGCTAAAGCCCCGATCCCAATGCAACTTTGTGCAACTCTCCTCTTGCCGGAACGTTTGTTCCACGCTAGCCTTCTATTGCAAATAATTTGCAACTGCAGAAAGTGACCATGGATCAGTCGTCACCCGTCTCCCTCGTGCAGAAGACCGCGTGGCGGCGCTCCCCGGACCTGCCCTCCCTGCCGGAGGTCAACCGCTCCATCGCGGTGCGGCCCGGCTAGACCTTCAGGCGGGCGACGGCCTTTCTCGGGCCAGGCTATCTGGTGGCCGTGGGCTACATGGACCCGGGCAACTGGGCGACCTCCATCGCGGGCGGGTCGAAATACGGCTACGCCCTGCTCTCGGTGGCGCTCATCTCCAACATCATGGCGATCATCCTCCAGGCGCTCTGCGCCCGGCTGGCGGTGGCCACCGGCCGGGACCTGGCCCAGGCGTGCCGGGACGCCTATCCGCGGCCCGTCGCCTGGGTCCTGTGGGCTCTGGCGGAACTCGCCATCTGCGCCACGGACCTGGCGGAGGTCATCGGCACGGCCATCGGCCTCAACCTTCTGTTCGGGCTGCCCCTGGAGATCGGCGTCATCATCACGGCGCTGGACGTGTTTCTCATCCTCTACCTGCAGAATCTCGGCTTCCGCTGGGTCGAGGCCTTCATCATCGCCCTGCTCGGGGTGATCGCCGTGTGCTTCGCGGTGCAGATCGCCATGGCCGATCCTAATTGGGCCGGGGTGATCGCCGGCTTTGCGCCCACCACGGAGATCGTCACCAACCCGGACATGCTCTATCTGGCCCTGGGCATCCTCGGGGCGACGGTGATGCCGCACAACCTCTATCTCCATTCCGGCATCGTGCAGACCCGGGCCTATGGCGAGACCCTGCCGGAGCGGCGCGAAGCCCTGCGCTTCGCCACGCTCGATTCCACCATCGCGCTCATGTTCGCGCTCACCATCAACGCGTCCCTGCTGATCCTGGCCGCCGCCGCGTTCCACCACACGGGGCGCACGGAGATCGCCGAATTGGGCGAGGCCCATACCTTGCTCCAGGGCATCCTCGGCTCCTCCATCGCGCCGATGCTCTTCGGCCTTTCGCTGCTCTGCTGCGGCCTGAACTCCACCGTGACGGCCACCATGGCGGGCCAGATCGTCATGGAAGGCTTCATCAACTTCCGGATGGCGCCGTGGATGCGCCGCCTCGTCACCCGGGGCATCGCCATCGTGCCGGCCGCCGGCGTCACTATCGCCTATGGCGAGGGCGGCACGGCGAAACTCCTGATCCTGAGCCAGGTGATCCTCAGCCTTCAGCTTCCCTTCGCGGTCATTCCGCTCGTGACGCTCACCGCCTCCCGGCCGAAGATGGGCGAGTTGGTCACGCCCCGCTGGCTCACCGCCGTCGCGGCCTTCATCGCCGCGGTGATCGTGGTGCTGAACGTGAAGCTGCTGGTGGATTTCGTGATCGGCTGACGCTGACCCGAGGGGCGGGATGGGGTAGGACCGTCCCGCCCCTCATCTCCGGCCGAATCATGATCGCCATCCGTCCCTCGAGCCCGCCAGACCTGCCCGCCCTTTTCCAGATCTGGGACAAGGCCGTCCGCGCCACCCATTCCTTTCTGCCCCAGGAGGATTTGGATTTCTATGCGCGGCAGGTTCGTGACGACTACCTGCCATTCCATAGCTTCTGGGTTGCGACGGGAGATAATGGCGATCCTAAGGGCTTCATGGGCATGACGGGGGCGAAGATCGACGCCCTGTTCGTGGATCCGTCCTGCCACGGGCGGGGCATCGGCCGGGCGCTCGTCGATCATGCCGCCGCCCTGGCGGGAGATCTGACCGTCGACGTAAACGAGCAGAACACGGGCGCCCGCGCGTTCTACGAGAAACTCGGCTTCCGCCTGATCGGCCGCTCGGAGCTCGACGAGGCCGGACAGCCCTACCCGATCCTGCACCTGGCGCGGCGCATCGAATCGCCCTGACCGCTTGTCAGCGCGACAGGGGCAGGCCGGAGCGCCATTTCAGATCGGCCAGGAGTCCCGCCGGCAGAACGGCAAGGAGCGGCGTCGTGGGAACGCCCGCCGCATCCAGAAGATCGGCGATCCAGTGATTGCAGACGCGAAACAGGTTGAAGCGGCCCGTCGCCTTGTAGAACAGGCTCGGTCCGTAGAGGCCCGGCCCCAGCTCCTGCGGCCGTTGGCTGCTATCCGGGGCGAAGGATTCCTCCAGCTTCAGCCCGAGACGGGCAAAGCCCTCCGGGGAGAGCCGGATCCTGACGAGGCTGGCCGCCGGAAAGGCCCGCTCCAGCTCCCCTTCGACGCCGACCACATGCAGGGCCGTTCCGGCGCCCTGCCCTGAAAGAGCCCTCCAGGCCAGACCCCACTGGAGGTCGTCGGTGGTGGGGGTGCTGCGGTAGAACGCGGCGTCGCCCCACCCGACCTCGATCCACTCGTAATGCCGGAAGCGCGTGGAGACGGAGACCAGCGCCGGCCATCCCCTGGCCCTTGCCAGATTGGCCACCTGCCCCCGGGGCAAGGCCAGCCCGGCATGATAGCCGTTGCTGACGAGCGCGACCTCCAGGCCATCCCGACCGGCGGGAAAAAGCCTAGGATCGCCGGGC
>DASQTM010000498.1:0-8457 GCA_035641875.1 Microvirga sp.
AAGGGCCTTCTACTGGCCTCAAACCCTTGGCGTCAAGCCAAAGAAGTGTGAATCCGGCAAACAATTTCAACACTCGAATTATGGCGCCTTGGCTTTAACCGGCCGCTTACGACGCGGCGAAATTGTGGCAGCCCAACACTAGAATTTTCCTATCGAATCCTGATAAGCCATGGATCCGAAGCGGGGCTGTTTGCGTTTAGCAATGACGAAACCCGGCATCAACCGTGTTCATTTCGAGGCAATAATGAGATTCACTCGCGCTGCTCTTTCTGGGCTCGCCTTCGCTTTCGTCGCCCTTGCGACGCCAGCCGAGGCATTCACCGCCATCGATCCTCTCACCCGCCAGCCGCTTTACCCTGTCCAGGATCAGTTCAAGGCGCAGGCGGCGCCGACGCATCGCGAGATCGTCTCCTTCAACAGCGGCCATGCTCCCGGCACCATCATCGTGTCGACCAGCGAGCGCCGCCTGTACTTCGTGCTCGGCAACGGTCAGGCCGTCCGCTACGGCGTCGGCGTCGGTCGTTCGGGCTTCACCTGGGCGGGCACGCATTCGGTCACCATGAAGCGGGAATGGCCCGATTGGCGTCCCCCGGCCGCCATGCTGAAGCGCCGCCCCGATCTGCCCCGCTACATGAAGGGCGGACCCGACAACCCGCTCGGCGCCCGCGCCCTCTACATCGGCAGCACGATCTACCGCATCCACGGCTCCAACGAGCCGGAGACCATCGGCGAGGCCGTGTCCTCGGGCTGCATCCGCATGACCAACGAGGACGTGACGGACCTCTACAGCCGGGCCAGGGTCGGCGCCCGGGTCATCGTCCAGCGCTGATCGGGTTGCGGCCCTGGACCGCCCTGCTGGGAACCGAAACGAGGCCGGCTTCACGCCGGCCTTTTCTCGTTGGGACGAGGTTCTATGGGCGCAGCCTGTCCCGCGACAGCCCCTTGGCCGCCAGTTCGTCGAGATAGGCCTGCCATTTCTCCTGCTGCTCGGCCCCGAGCCGATGGAGATAATCCCAGCCATAGATCCCGGTGTCGTGCATGTCGTCGAAGACGAGCTTCACGGCGTAGTTGCCCACAGGCTCCACGGCGATGATCGCCACGTCCCGCTTGCCCGGCACCGTCTTCCGCTCGGCGGGGCTGTGCCCCCGAACCTCCGCCGACGGGCTCGTGACCCGCAGATACTCCGCCGGCAGATCGAAGGCCGAGCCGTCGTCGAAGACGATGCGAAGGCTGCGCCTGTCCCTGGCAAGCCGAAGCTCCGTCGGCCAGCGCTCGGATGTCATAGGCCCGGACCTCTTCCTTGGTTCGTGATTTGACGCTAACTGCTCTATCGTTAGGGTGAAGGCAACCCAGTGCGAACAAGGATTTCTCCGTCATGGGAGCCCTTCCGGCTCAGCTCGATACGCCTCTTCCCGGCCGCCCCCTCGTGGACCCCTTCGGCCGTGCGATCTCCTATCTTCGCGTTTCGGTGACTGATCGCTGCGACTTCCGCTGCGTCTACTGCATGTCCGAGGACATGGCCTTCTTGCCCAAGCGCGACCTCCTGACCCTGGAAGAACTCGACCGGATCTGCTCGGTCTTCGTTGGCCAGGGGGTGAGAAAGCTACGCATCACCGGCGGCGAGCCGCTGGTCCGGCGGGACATCATGACGCTGTTCCGCTCCCTGTCGCGCCATCTGTCCTCCGGCGCCCTGGACGAGCTCACCGTTACCACCAACGGTTCCCAGCTCGCCCGCCATGCGGCGGATCTGGCCACCTGCGGCGTGCGGCGGATCAACGTGTCCATCGACACTCTCGATCCGGACAAGTTTCGCCGCATCACCCGCTGGGGCGATCTGTCGAAGGTGATGCAGGGCCTCGATGCGGCTCAGAACGCCGGGCTCAGGGTCAAGATCAACGCGGTCGCCCTGAAGGACGTGAACGAGGACGAGATCGAGACGCTTCTCGCATGGGCTCACGGCCGGGGCATGGACCTAACCCTCATCGAGGTCATGCCCTTAGGGGAGATCGATGGGCAGCGCATCGACCAGTTCCTGTCCCTCTCTTCCGTCCGCGCGCGCCTCGAAGCCCGATACACCCTGGAGGACCTGCCGGACCGCACGGGCGGTCCTGCCCGCTACGTGCGGGTGCGGGAAACCGGGGGCAGGCTCGGCTTCATCACGCCCATGACCCACAATTTCTGCGAAAGCTGCAACCGGGTGCGGCTGACCTGCACCGGACAGCTCTTCATGTGCCTCGGCCAGGAGGACGCCGCCGATTTGCGCACGCCGGTTCGCGCCTCGACCGCTAACGATCTTCTGGAGCAGGCCATCGTCGACGCCATCGCCCGCAAGCCCAAGGGACACGACTTCATCATCGACCGGAGCCATGCGCGTCCTGCGGTCAGCCGCCATATGAGCATGACGGGCGGTTGAGTCGTCAATGCTGCTGCATCGTCGGACCGAGACCCTCGGTCGATTGACTGCCCGACGCTTTCAAGGAATATCAGCCTTGACCATTCAGGCTGAACAACTGTGACCGGATTGATCCTCGGGCGGCGACTGGCGATCCTTGCAAGCCTTCTGATCGGGCTGGGATCAGCCTTGTCCGCAGCGCAGGAAGCCCCGCCGGCGCAAAAGCCGGCGATCCGCGTCGCCATCGAAGGAGCCTACCCGCCCTTCAACTTCATCGACCAGAACAACGAGCTGCAGGGCTTCGAGGTCGATCTCCTCAAACGCCTCTGCGAGGTCATGGCGACTGAGTGCGTGCTCGTGCAGCACGAGTGGGACGGCATCATCAAGGGCCTGCTGAACCGCGAATACGATGCGATCATGTCCTCCCTTGAGATCACCGAGCGGCGCCAGAGGCGGATTGCCTTCTCCGATCCCTACTATCGCATTCCCGCCGTCTTCATCGGCTCCAAGGAGACCCCGCCGGGCGAGGCGTCGCCGCCGGCCATGGCCGGCAAGACAATCGGCACCACGGACCGCAGCGATCACGAGGCCTATCTCAAGGAGTTCTACAAGGATTCCGAAATCGTCCTCTACGCCAAGCCGGACGAGGCCCATCTCGACCTGCTGGTCGGGCGGCTGGACGCGGTGTTCGGGGACGAACTCCTGCTGTCGAAGTTCCTGGGAAGCCGGGAAGGCGCGTGCTGCCATATCATCGGCGACGCCCCCGCCGATCCGGTCTACCGGCGCGAATCCTACGGCATCGGCCTGCGCAAGGAGGACGAGGCCCTGCGCGCCCGGTTCAACAGCGCCATTGCGACGGTCAAGGGCGACGGAACCTACGACGGGATCCAGGCCAAATATTTTTCCTTCGATATCAAGTAGAGCCGTTTGACCCCCACGCCCTCTCTCCATAAAACCGGATGGGAAAACGGGAGCGGATGATGGCGAAGGTTGCTTTTCTGGGTCTTGGCGTGATGGGCTATCCCATGGCGCGGCATCTCAAGGCGAAAGGCCATGAGGTGACGGTCTACAACCGCACGGCTGCGAAGGCCGACCAGTGGGTGTCGGAGAATGGCGGCAGCGCCGCCGGAACCCCGCGGGAGGCGGCGGAGGGCCAGGAGATCGTGTTCGCCTGCGTCGGCAACGACGACGATCTGCGGCAGGTGACCATCGGTCCCGATGGAGGTTTCGAAGGCCTGGCGGCGGGCGCGATCTTCGTGGACCACACTACGGCCTCGGCGGAAGTGGCCCGCGAACTCGATGCGGCGGCCCGGGCCAAGGGCGCGGCCTTCATCGATGCGCCGGTCTCCGGCGGCCAGGCGGGTGCAGAGAACGGCGTCCTCACGGTCATGTGCGGCGGCGACGGGGAGGCTTACGCCAAGGCCGAGCCCGTGATCATGAGCTTTGCCCGCGCCTGCCGCCTCATGGGTCCGGCCGGCTCCGGGCAGCTCACCAAGATGATCAACCAAATCTGCATCGCCGGCCTCGTGCAGGGTCTGGCGGAGGGCATCCATTTCGGCAAGAAGGCCGGTCTCGACATCGAGGCGGTGCTCGACGTGATCTCCAAGGGCGCGGCCGGATCCTGGCAGATGGAGAACCGCGGCAAGACCATGAACCAGGGCAAGTTCGATTTCGGTTTCGCCGTGGACTGGATGCGCAAGGACCTGTCCATCGTGCTCGGCGAAGCGCGCAAGAACGGCGCAAGCCTGCCGGTGACTGCCCTGGTCGATCAGTTCTACGCCGAGGTTCAGAAAATGGGCGGCAGGCGCTGGGACACGTCGAGCCTGATCGCGCGGCTGGATAAATAGGGCCTTTACCCAGCAGCGATGAGACGCGTCGGGGCTTTCAGAAGGCTCCGGCGCCTTTCGGTAAGCTCTCCGGCGTGTTTGAAAAGCGCCCTCTTATCTCCGCGTCATCGTCAGATAGACGATGAATGCGCCGATGGCGACGGCGAGCCCCATGATCACCATCTGGCGGGTTTCGCCGGTGAAGGCCGCGTCCCGGTACATCTGCGACAGCCGCCCGGCCCGCTCGGGGTCGCGGGACATGATGAGGCCGATGACGGCGCTCAGGGTGACGAGAGCAAGGATCCAATAGCCTGGGCGCATCGTCGATCTCCTCACCGTCCCTGGAATTTCGGGGCGCGCTTCTCGCGGAACGCCGCGATCCCCTCGACAAAGTCGCGGCTGAAGCCCGCCTCGCTCTGGAGCTTCGCTTCGAGAGCAAGCTGCGCCTGGAGATCGTTGGACAGGCTTTCCGCCATCGCCTGCTTTGTCAGGCGGTAGGCAAGTCCGGGTCCCTCCGCAAGTTTCGCCGCAAACGCCTTCACGTCCCCGGCAAAAGAGGCATCGTCGAACACCTTGTAGACGAGACCTAGGCGCTGCGCCTCCTCGGCCGGGATCGGCTCGGCGCTGAGCATGAGGGCGAGGGCCTGTTTCGGACCCACGAGACGGGGCAGGATCCAGGTGCCGCCCGCATCGGGGATGAGCGCGATCCTGGCGAAAGCCTCCTGGAGATAGGCCGAGCGGGCGGCCACCACCATATCGCACGCAAGGGCGATGTTCATGGACGCGCCCACCGCCGGCCCATTCAGCGCCGCCACGGTCACCTTCGGATAATTCGCCAGCTTGAGAACCAGGGGATTGTAGTCGCGGGCGAGCGGCGGCCCGAGATCGATACGCCCGTGGGCGTCGCGGGGCAGGTCCTCCGTCAGATCCTGCCCGGAGGAAAAGGCCCGTCCCTCCCCGGTCAGCACCACCACGCGCACGGCCTCGTCCCTTTCGCAAGCCTCCAGCGTCTCGCGCAATTCCGCATGCATGGCGGCGTTGAGCGCGTTCAGCTTGTCGGGGCGGGCGAGCGCGATGGTCGCAACAGGACCGTCGATGGTGCAGCGCAGGGTCGTCAGACTCACGATTCAAGCTCCTTATCGTCGAGCTTGAACATAGTGCGGACCTGGGCCCGAAGCACGGGCAAAAACTCGATTCGATCGAGGCTCGCCGCCTGAGCCGTTTTCCTATGCCGGACCCGGAAGGGAGGAGCCTGATTTGTAGGCGCTCGCGTCGAAGGTCCGACGCCTGAAAATCTTGGGCTTGGAGGATCTCAAACCTGAAGGTCTTCCGCGCGGGTGCTCAGATCCTTTTCGAGGGCGACCCTGCTGTAGGTTTCCCCCGTGCTCTTGATCTCGTACCGAGGCTCCCCACCGCCGGACGGCAGGAGAGTCTTGATGACGAACGCGCCGGTCCAGCCGGGGAGAAGAGTGCGGTTGCTTGCGAATGTCACATGCTGTCCGCATGCGTAGAGGTGATCAGACATGATCCGTTCCTTTTAAGAAGTTGCGATCGGCAACGTCCGCTCGGCGCGTTCTAGGATCGAACATCGCTGCTGGTGCGCGACCGGCAGGTCCGTTCGTTCTTGTGCCTCACCCGGCGGGGCAGATTGTCCAACGGAACGAGGTTGAGATCGGTCGCCTTGTTCATGCCATCGCCATCCAGGAAATCGGAAACCCCTGGGGCACGAGACACTTTCATCGGCACATCGCCTTGGCGGATTTCATTCTCCCCACGCTGGGTCGAGCGACTTCGGTGCTTAGGCCCAGGGTGAACTGAACCAAGGCGCGGACCGACGGGGCGGTGGACCGGCCGCTTGGAATGGCAAACACGATCTCCGGCGTCGTCATACGAGGCCATCATCAGCATCTCCTTGATCGACGTCATCCCTACAGGCGGCCATGGATGAGCGGACATTCGCACCCATGCGGCCGATCAGAAGCGTCGATCCAATCCCCAGATTTCCACGTCCTCGGCTGCCACTTCATGAGGAAGGCTATAGCGCTGCTCCACCCGGGCGATCAGTTGCGCCTTGGTCCTGATCTCCGCGAGGTCCGATTCTGTCAGGCGAGCCCACTTGGCCTGGGCGTCCCGCATATTGCTCCCGGCAAAAAGATTATTGTCTTGATTGTAGGAAATATCTTGCATGGCTCGCTTCTAAATTACCGTAAGGTAAACGTCCCAAGTAATACATAGTTCCTGCAAACGCAGATGCTTGGAAAATTCAATCGATGTCCTGTTTTTCTCATCAGATACCAATAAAAGGAGAGTTCTATTTCAGGATTTCAATATTCCCCATATCTCGTCCTGAAGCACGGGCAAGAGCTCGACCTGGAACCAGGGATTTTTCCTGAGCCAGCCGTTGTTGCGCCAGGATGGGTGGGGAAGCGGCAAGATCCGGGGCTTATGCGGGTTGGAGAGAATCTCCCGCCAGCGTCTGACGGTCTCCGTCAGGCCATCGCGGAAATCGTCGCCCAGATGCCAGGCCTGCGCGTATTGGCCGATGAGAAGAACGAGTTCGAGGTGGGGCATCGCCTCGAAGAGCGGCCGGCGCCAGGCTTGGGCGCATTCACGCCGCGGGGCGAGGTCTCCGCCCTTGGCGTCCTGCCCCGGGAAGCAGGAGCCCATGGGGACGATGGCGATCCTTGAGGCGTCGTAGAACGTCGCCTCGTCGAGGCCGAGCCATGCCCGCAGCCGGGAGCCTGAGCGGTCCGCGAACGGAATGCCGCTGGCATGGGCCCGCGTTCCGGGAGCCTGGCTTGCGATGCAGAGGCGGGCCGAGGGACTGCCCTGAAGGATCGGGCGCGGCTCATGGGGCAGCGCCGCCCCGTAAAGCGGCGCGTCCCGGCAGATGCGGCAGTCCCTCACCCGCCGGGCGAGATCGTCGAAATCGGAGGCTGGATTCATCTTCCCTAGATAGGGATCGGCAAGGCCCTCAAGGAGGGCCCGCGACGCCTGCGGCCTTGATGCGGCGGGAGGTTTGAGGCGGATCAAGGC
Organism: Microvirga sp.; assembly: GCA_035641875.1. GTDB lineage: Bacteria > Pseudomonadota > Alphaproteobacteria > Rhizobiales > Beijerinckiaceae > Microvirga. The sequence continues at coordinate 7,255 of DASQTM010000498.1, forward strand.
GCGGCTCGCCCGCGACGCCTAGATGGCTCCCATGATCGATCTTGGCGCCTTCATCCCGGCCGTCGCGGCGATCCTCGCAACGCCGGGGCCGACCAATACGCTGCTGGCAGGTTCCGGCGCGCAGGCGGGCTTCCGCCGCTCCCTGCCCCTGATTCCGGCGGAGCTGTGCGGATATGCCCTCGCCATAGCCGGCTGGGGCCTTTTTCTCGAACCGGCATCGGCCGCCCTGCCCTGGCTGAAGCCCTTTCTGCGGCTCGCTTGTTCGGGCTACCTGATGCTGGTCGGCTGGCGGCTTTGGCGCGATGCGGAGGAGGCCTTGTCCGGCACGGGCTTCGGGGCGCGCCGCGTGTTCGCGGCCACCCTGCTCAACCCGAAGGCGCTCCTCTTCGCCGCGATCCTGTTTCCCGAGGCGGCCTTCCGGGATCCCGCCGTCTTTCTCCAGGCCATGGGGGGCTTCGCTGCGATCATCGTGCCCATCGCGCTTGCCTGGATTGGCTTCGGCTCTGCCCTGTCGGGGCCGAGGCCCCTGATTCGGCGGCGCATCGTCCAGCGGGGCGCGGCTCTGGTGCTGTTGAGTTTTTCGGCATCCCTGGGCGCAGCAGCCTTCGCCTGAGCCCGGTCAGCCCCGGCCCGACCTCCGCCGCCGCCACTCCTGCGGGCGCTCGAATTCGCCGGACCAGAGCCCTGCACCCCGGCTCGCGGCGCGCGCTTCCTCCGGCTCATAGTCACGGCCATAGGAGACGGCCCAGCCGTCCTCGACCATCCGTGCGCCGATGTCACTTCCGTTCACGGTGCAGCGCGCCAGGATCCTCCGATAGCGGTCGCGGCCCGAGGCGCGGCATTGGACCCTGGAGCCGGACACAAGCTCGATCAACGCTCGTCGCGCCACGTCTCCGCAAGCAAAGGAGCGTCCGGAGCGCAGGCAGCTCTGCTCCATTTCCGGCGCGTCGATGCCCTTGAGCCGGATCTTGGCCTCGTCCAGGTGGATGGTGTCGCCGTCCACCACATGAACCCTGCCCTCCAGGGAACGGCCGTTCGGCTTGAGGAAGAACACCGCACCGCCGGCTAAGGCCAGCGCCAGGACCAGGGACGGGAGCCCGCTGGAGCCGGAGCGGCGGGCGACATGGCCTCGCATGGTCAGGACACGCGCTCGGAAACGCCTGCCTGGCTGAAGGTCGCCATGTCGCGGTGGATGGCGGCGGC
>DASQTM010000499.1:0-3633 GCA_035641875.1 Microvirga sp.
CCCGCCGCACCCCTCCGGCCCTGCGGGAGGCCCTGGTGGATCTCACCGCCCGGCGTGGCGGATTCCTCTGGGACGGCGCGGGCGAAAACCCTTACGTGGCCCTCCTGAGCCTGGCCGATTTCATCGTGGCGACGGCGGATTCCTTCAACATGATCGGCGAGGCGGCGGCGACCGGCCGGCCGGTCCTGGTGTTCAATCCTTCGGGAGGACATCCGAAACTTGACGCCTTCATGGATGGCCTGAAAGCCCACGGAGCTGTTCATGGCTTCGACGGCAGGCTTGTAGGACAGCCCTATCAGCCCCTAAATTCTACACCTCGGATCGCGGACGCCATTGTCCAAGAGCTCGCCCGGCACCGCCGCGCTCTCGGCCTGCCGGACATCGCCTTTTCACTGGAGACCCCCTGATGGCCCATTCTCACGCCAAGCTCATCATCGTCGGCTCTGGGCCAGCAGGCTATACGGCGGCGATCTACGCGGCGCGCGCCCTGCTCGAGCCGGTGATGATCTCCGGCTTCCAGCCGGGCGGGCAGCTCATGATCACTACGGATGTGGAGAACTATCCCGGCTTCTCCGACGTGATCCAGGGCCCCTGGCTCATGGAGCAGATGCGCCTCCAGGCCGAGCATGTGGGCACCCACATGGTGTCCGACCACATCACCAAGGTCGACCTGAGGCAGCGCCCCTTCCGCCTGGAGGGCGATTCCGGCGAGACCTATACCTGCGACGCCCTCATCATCGCCACCGGCGCCCAGGCCAAGTGGCTCGGGATTCCCTCCGAGGGCCAGTTCCAGGGCTTCGGCGTGTCGGCCTGCGCCACCTGCGACGGGTTCTTCTATCGGGGCAAGGAGGTGGTGGTGGTCGGCGGCGGCAACACCGCCGTGGAGGAGGCGCTCTACCTCGCCAACCTGGCCTCGAAGGTCACCCTCGTCCACCGGCGGGATTCCCTTCGGGCCGAGCGCATCCTTCAGGACCGCCTGCTCAAGCACCCCAAGGTGGAGCTGGTCTGGAACTCCGCCGTGGAGGAGATCTGCGGCACCGAGAACCCGAGCTCCGTCACCCATGTGCGGCTCAAGAACCTGGTCTCAGGCGAGATGTCGAACCTCAGGACCGACGGGGTGTTCATCGCCATCGGCCACAAGCCCTCGACCGAGCTCTTCGCCGGCCAGCTCGACATGAAGTCAGGCGGGTATCTGCACACGAAGCCCGGCACCACGGCCACCAACATCCCTGGCGTCTTCGCGGCCGGCGACGTGTCGGACGACATCTACCGTCAGGCGGTGACGGCGGCCGGGATGGGCTGCATGGCGGCCCTGGACGCGGAGCGTTATCTGGCTGTCATGGAGGCAAGCCAGGAAGCCGCCGAATGAGCTTATGAACAAACCCGTTAGCCTTCGGGACGAATTCCTGTTGCGTCCGGCCCGCTGCTTATCACAGATAAGGTGCCCCGTATCGGGAGAAGGCGGGGCGTCGGGGGAAGAGCGTGGACTGGGACAAGATCCGGATTTTCTACACGGTCGCTGAGGCAGGCAGCTTCACGCGCGCCGGCGAGGATCTGGGCCTGAGCCAATCCGCCGTCAGCCGCCAGATCAGCGCCCTCGAGCGGGAGCTGAAGGCCCCGCTGTTCCATCGCCATGCCAGGGGGCTCATCCTCACGGAGCAGGGAGACCTGCTGTTCCGGGCCGCCCGCGACATGCGGATGCGCCTGGAGACCACCAAGGCCCGCCTCGTCGAGACGAGCGAGCGGCCCTCCGGCGACCTGAAGGTCACCACCACGGTCGGGCTCGGCTCCATCTGGCTGGCGCAGCGCATCGCCGAATTCATGGACCTCTATCCCGATGTGCGGGTGGAGCTGATCCTGTCCAACGAAGAGCTGGACCTCGCCATGCGCGAGGCCGACGTGGCGATCCGGCTGCGCCGCCCGGCCCAGCCGGACCTGATCCAGCGGCGGCTTTTCACCGTGCACTTCCACGTCTACGCCTCGAGCGACTACCTCAAGCGCTTCGGGGAGCCGAAGACCCTGCAGGATCTGGACGAGCACCGCATCGTGTCCTTCGGGGGCGACCAGCCGTCCTACCTGCTGGCCGTCCATTGGCTGTCCACCGTCGGGCGCGAGGGGCAGGGTCCGCGCCAGTACCATTATGTGGTGAACAACATCACGGCCCTGAAGATCGCCGTGGAGACCGGAGCGGGCATCGCGGTGCTGCCGGATTACGCGGTCGTGGGCAATCCCAACTTGGTTCAGGTCCTGCGCGACGTGGAGATGCCGTCGCTCGACAGCTATCTGGTCTATGCCGAGGAGATGCGCTCGGTCGCCCGCGTGCAGGCTTTTCGCGACTTCCTCATCACCAAGGCCCAGCGCTGGACGTTCTAAACTCCCGTCGTGTGAACGCCCCCTTGGTCCTGAGCCTGTGAGCCATGCAAGCAGCGCAGCCCAATCATGAGGCATTCTGCATTGTGAAAAAGCGCTATGCGGCCGATATGGGCATTGGCTGATTTCACGCGGCGCGCTTTCTTCCTCCCGGCGCTGCCGCGTCGGCCGTTCCCTCTGGAAGGTTTTGACGTTTGTCAGACCTCGACTTTGCCGGGCCCTTGGGCCCGGCTTTTTCTTTTCTACGACACCTCTTCCTTCAGCACCCGGCGCAAAACCTTGCCCACATTGGTCTTGGGCAGGCTGTCCCGGAACTCGACCCGGCGCGGCACCTTGTAGGCGGTAAGGTTCTCGCGGCAGAACAGGCGCAGATCGTCGGGCGTGAGGGCCGGGTCCTTACGGACGACATAGGCCACCACGGCCTCTCCGGAACTCTCGTCCGGCAGGCCGATGACGGCGGCTTCCATGACGCCCGGGTGCTTCACGAGCACTTCCTCAACCTCGTTCGGATAGACGTTGAAGCCGGAGACGAGGATCATGTCCTTCATCCGGTCCACGATCTTCACCTGCCCGTCCGGCTGGATCACGGCGACGTCGCCGGTGCGGAAGTAGCCGTCCTGGGTCATCGCCTTCGCGGTCTCGTCGGGGCGCTGCCAGTAGCCTGCCATGACCTGCGGGCCTTTCACGCAGAGTTCGCCGCGCTCGCCCAGCGGCAGAACCGAGCCGTCCTCGGCCCGCACCGTCACATCCGTGGACGGGAGCGGGTAGCCGATGGTGCCGGTGAACTCCACGATGTCGAGGCGGTTGGCGCAGACCACCGGCGAGGTTTCGGACAACCCATAGCCTTCGACGATGGGCTGGCCTGAGATCTCCTTCCACTTCCGGGCGACCGTCTCCTGGGTGGCCATGCCGCCGGCCACGGCGAAGACGAGCTGGGAGAAATCCACCTCCCGGATGCCCGGCGCATGGGCCAGGGCGTTGTAGAGGGTGTTGACCCCGGACATGAGCGTGATGCGACTCTTCTTCAGGGTGGCGACGAAGCCCTTGATGTCGCGCGGATTGGCGATCAGCAGCTGGCAGCCGCCGATCCTCGTCATCAGGAGCGAGCAGACCGTGAGGCCGAAGATGTGATAGAGCGGCAGCGCCGTGACCATCACATGGTCCTGGCGCTCTCCGAAGAACGGCCGCATCCAGGCTTCGCTCTGCAGAACATTGGCGGTCACGTTGCGCTGGAGCAGAACCGCGCCCTTGGCGACGCCGGTC
>DASQTM010000500.1:0-9206 GCA_035641875.1 Microvirga sp.
TGGATCGGCCATTATGCGGTCGGCATCCTGTTCGCTGCCGCCCTCCTCCTCATCGCGCCGCCGGGCTGGACTGCGCAGCCGACCCTGCTGCCTGCCCTCATCGTCGGCCTCGTGACGGTGGGCGCAGGCTGGTTCCTGCTCCAGCCCGGCATGGGCGCAGGCATCGCCGCCTCCAAGCGGCCCAACCCCAACCAGGTCAGAATGCTCAACATCGCCGGGCACCTCGTCTTCGGCCTGGGGCTTTACCTCACCGCCCTTCTCATCCGGTAGCGGCTCAAGGCGGCGAGGCCACGAGCCTGATGCCGCGCTCCTCCAGCAGATTGCGAAAGGCATCGGATTTCAGATAGGCCAGTTCTGCCGCGCGGCTCTCCACCGCCGGATCGAGGCTGCGCAGTTCATCGTCCACATGGCCCGGATGGCACATGACGACGGGGCTCTCTCCCAGCGCCGAAAACGCCTCCTCGAAGACTTGAGCCGCCGGAACCGAGAGGTCGAGCGGGGCAAAGCCGGAGAAGCCCCCGTTGGTCCGAAATCCACCCTTACGAGCGCTCCTGGAAAAGCCCCATGCCAGGGACTTCACGATCAGCGCCTTGCTGCGCCCGATGGGGCGGCGCAGGATCGCCGCCGCCTTGTCGGAAGGGTCGCGCAGCCAGATGCGCCCGGCATATCCCCTCCCCCCAAGCACCTGGAACAGGGCTCCCCGGATCGCGGGCAGCACATGCACATGCTGGTGCCCGTCGATGAAGGCAGGGGGCTCCCCATGCGCTTCCTCGAAGGCATCGAGCTGACGCCCGATCTCCCCGGCAATCTCGTCCCCATTGAGCCCGCGCCTCAGGGCCTTCGGCAGCAATTCCTTCAACGGTGGGAAGCCTCCCGATGGGGCGAGATTCGGCATCGGGCCCAGGGGCGAGCCGGTGGTGAGGTTGAGATGCAGGCCGATGCCGATCCTGCCCTTCAGGGGGGTGAGATCCGCCGCCCGCCGCCAGCCGGGCATGTTGGTCATGGCCCCGGTAGCCGACAGCCGCCCCATGGCGGCCAATTCCACGATCCCCCGGCTCACGCCATCGGTCAGGCCGAAATCATCGGCGCAAAGCACGACGGAGCGAGTCAGGAGCATGGGAGATCCATTTGAAACGGCTTGGAGTCGGCATTCTGCCTGGGGGTTGAAGCAACCGACAAGGCGCTATTTATTGCAACTTCATAACAGAGACGCATTCGGCTCGTTAAACAAGGATGGTGCCCTATGACCGGCTTTCTCGCCAAGATGAAAGCCTCCTTCCCGAAGGACATGCCACTCCCGACGGAGTTTGAGATGCTGTTCGCGTGGATGGAGGCCAATGACTTCGTCCGTCACGGTAGAGACGGTTCGGAGACCGGGACTGTTTATCCGAGGAAGCTTGCTGAGAAAGTTCCTTTCGGCATCGAATTTGAGCCGGTCAACCCGGAGCTCGCGCGCGTGTTGACGAACAGCGACGACCCCGCCGTATTCGGCCGTCTCGCCCCCTTTGTGAACATGATGTTCGAGAGTTCTCATATCGCACTCTGGCGGGACGACGAGGGCAGGCAGAAATTCGTGCACTTCGGCTCCGAGGCCAACTCCTGGGTGCTCTGCACATTGACGGACAACCCAATTGACGCCTTGCGACTTCTTGCGATCGGCTATGTCGAACTTCGTCAGCCTGAGGATTACGAGATGCCTCCTGAGGAGGTCTACGAGAAGTGGCGCGAAGAGGGCGACCCGCGGTACGTGCCTCCCCTTGGCTTCCGAAATTGGGTGGAGGAGACATTCGGGGTCGATATACCCAGGACCGCGTCCGCGATCGTTACCAAGCTCTCACACCTGGACGACGCTGACTCCGACGATCCGTTCTGGTACTGGATCTGGAAGCAGCAGGGCCGGTGGGAGCCGTCCTCCCTTCACTGACGCGGCAAAATAGGTCTCCTTAGGCCCTTGAGTAAACCGGCGAACTCGGCTTTTGATGCCTGAAGCATCCGAGGGTCCTTGCGTGCCATCGCCCAAGCTGAGCATCGTCATTCCCGTCCATAACGAGAGCGCGAACATCGCGCCCCTCTGCGAGCGCCTGCTTCCGGTGCTGGAGCGAATCGACTCCGACTGGGAGGCGATCTTCGTCGATGACGGCAGCCGGGACGAAACCCTGAATCTCATCAAGGATCTGAGCCGCCGGGAGCCCCGGATCGGGGCCGTCTCGTTCAGCCGCAATTTCGGCAAGGAGATCGCCATTGCGGCCGGCCTCGACCACGCCAGGGGCGACGCGGTGGTGATCATGGACGCCGACCTCCAGCACCCGCCCGAGATGATCGAGGCCTTCGTGGAGCGCTGGAAGCAGGGCTACGACATGGTCTACGGCCAGCGCACGGACCGCTCCGACGAGACCCGGACCCGGCGCGGCTTCGCCCATCTCTTCTACCGCTGGTTCTCGCAGTTCGGCGAGGTCGGCCTTCCCGAAGGCGCGGGCGATTTCCGGCTCATCGACCGCAAGGGGGTCGAGGTTCTGAAGACCCTGGGCGAGAAGGCGCGCTTCACCAAGGGCCTCTACGCCTGGATCGGCTTCAAGGGGACGGGCGTGCCCTTCGTGGTGGAAGAGCGCCGCTTCGGCACCACCAAATGGAGCTTCCGCAAGCTCATCCGCTTCGCCTTCGACGGCATCGCGGCCTTCTCGACCGTGCCCCTGCGGATCTGGACCTATCTCGGCTTCCTGATCTCGTTCCTGTCGATCGCCACTGCGGTCTTCTTCTTCGTCCGGACGATGCTGTTCGGCACGGACCTGCCCGGCTTCCCGAGCCTCATCATCTCCATCATGTTCTTCTCCGGCATCCAGCTCATGTCGCTGGGCATCATCGGCGAATATGTGGGCCGCATCTTCGCCGAGGTGAAGCGGCGTCCGCTCTATGTGGTGGCGGAGCGGATCGGAGGCGCGGCGCAGGTGAGCGACAGCCTGGTCCCGGACAACTACCTCCTGCGCCAGGCCTGACCGATGTTCCGGAAGATCCTCTCCGTCGGCGGGTGGACCCTGCTGTCCCGCCTGACGGGCTTCATCCGCGACGTGGTGATCGCGGCCGTGATGGGGGTCGGCCCCATCGCCGACGCCTTCTTCGTGGCCCTGCGCATTCCCAACCACTTCCGGGCGATCTTCGGCGAGGGAGCGTTCAACAACGCGTTCCTGCCGGTTTATGCGCAGGTTCTCGAGGCGGAGGGCAGGCCCGCCGCCGGCTCGTTCGCCGGCCGCATCACGACCCTGATGCTCCTGGTGCAGATTGCGCTGCTCATCGGGGCTTTCCTCGCCATGCCGGCCGTGGTCGCCCTCCTCGCCCCCGGCTTCGTGGCCGATCCGGTAAGGTTCGACTTGGCCGTCACCCTGACGCGGATCACGTTTCCCTACCTTCTCTTCATCACCATCGTGACGATCTACTCGGGCATCCTGAACGCCCATGATCGCTTCGCCGCTCCTGCAGCCGCGCCGATCCTGCTCAACGTGGCGATGATCGCGGCGCTCGCGGTGGCGTTCCTGTTCCCGAATGCAGGCTATGCCGCGGCCTGGGGCGTCACCGCCGCGGGCATCCTCGAATTGCTGCTGGTCTGGGGATCGGCGCGGCGGCTCGGCGTCGCGCCCGGGGTGGAGCGGCCCCGCCTCGACCAGCCTATGCGAACCTTCTTCAAGGCCCTGGGCCCTGCCGTGATCGGCTCCGCCGGCGTGCAGCTGGCGATCTTCGCCGATACCATCATCGCATCGTTCCTGCCCACTGGCGCGGTATCCTCCCTGTATTTCGCCGACCGGATCTACCAGCTGCCCCTCGGGGTCATCGGCATCGCCGCCGGCACGGTGCTGCTGCCGGAAATGAGCCGCCGGATCGCCGCAGGGGACGAGGCCGGGGCCTATCTCGCCCAGAACCGGACCATCGGCCTGACCCTTGCGCTTGCGGCTCCCTTTCTCGTCGCCTTCCTGGCCATGCCGGAGCTGATCATGTCGGCCCTGTTCCAGCGCGGCGCCTTCGACGCCGCGGCGGCGGAGCGCGCGGGCGCGGTTCTGGCGGCCTATGGGCTGGGCCTTCCGGCCGCCGTGCTGATTCGCTCCGCGGTGTCGAGCTTCTATGCCCGCTCCGACACCACGACGCCGCTCATCGCCTCCCTCGCGGCGGTGGGGGTCAACATTCTGGTCAAGATCCTGCTGATGCGCAGCTACGGGGTCGTGGGCCTAGCGCTCGGCACCGCCATCGGCGTGTGGGTCAATCTCGGCCTGCTCTTCGGTCTCGCCTATCGCCGCGGCTGGACAGCCCCGAACGCAACCCTGGGCAAGGCTTGTCTCGCCGTCACCGCCGCCTGCCTGCTGCTCACCGCTTTTGCGGTTTATGCCCCTGGCCCAGTCTCGGTCTGGACCAGCCAGCTCGCGGCCTGGCGCAGCGAAATCCTGCTGGGTCTCGTGGGAGCGGGCGGCGCCTTGATCTATGGCGGCGCCCTGCTGCTGGCGCTCAGAGCCCTGGGGGTCAGGCTCTCGCGGCGCTGATGGACGCCAGGGTGAACAGCTCACGCTCCGCCGCGAAGCCGCGGAGGCGATGGCGGCCGAGGGAGCGCACGGGCTCCGGGCTTGCGGCCGCCATGCTCGACGACATTACCAGAGGGCAATCGAGCGTCGTACAGAGCGCCTCCATGCGGCTCGCCTCGTTCACGGCAGGGCCGATGACCGTGAAGTCGAGGCGGTTCGCAGCCCCGATATTGCCGTAGTACACGTCGCCGCAATGAAGCGCGATGTCGAGGCCGAGAGGCGTCTCCCCTGCATAGAAGCGGTTGACGCTCTCGTTGCGGCCGAGCGCTGCCTGCCCGGCCCGCACCGCCGCCGCGCAGGCCTCGTTCTGCGGCTGCGCCTCGCTGATCGGGAAGGCCGCCAGAAGCCCGTCGCCTAAGAACTTCAGCACCTCGCCGCCCTGCTCCGCCACGGGCTCCGCCATGGCTTCCAGGTGCCGGTCGAGGCGGGCGATGAGCCGGGTGTCGGCGGTGTCGGCGAGGGCCGTGAATCCCCGCAAGTCGGCGAACAGCAGCGCCGCCGTGAGCGTGGTGCCGAAGCCCCGGCGGATTTCGCCGCTCAGCACCCGCCGCCCGGCGGACAGGCCCACATAGGTGTCCAGGATGCCGACCGTGAGGTCGAGGAGGGTCATCCGGTAGGCCGCCAATCCGAGCAGGGGCAGAACGGCGTCGATGCGCTCGACCTCCTCGGGCCGGAGCCCTCCATCCCGGCTGCTGGAGAAGGCGGCCGCGATGCCCCGCAGGTCCGGCGCGGTGGCGTTCTCGAACCGGATCAGGCGGGCGAGATAATCCCTCCCGCCCCCGCGCCCGATCTCCTCGAAGATGCTGAAGGACTCCGCTTGCGGATCGTCGAAGCGCCAATAGCTCTTCGCGAGATCCGCCCGCAGCATGTGCCCGAAGGGGCTCACCTCGAAGGCGTCGGTGTTGCGCTCATGGGAGACGCCTTCGATCAGCGTCCCGGATTGAGGGGTCCAGATGTGGTTGTAGACCCGAACGGTCGGGTTGACGGTCGGCAGGGCGATGTAGGACCTGACCAGCGGAATGCCTTCCGCGACCAACCTCTCGGAAAAGCCTGCAAGAAGCAGCCCGATGTCAGACCCGTTGAGGCCCTGGTCGATGATCCAGTGTTCAAGGTTCGCCATGGCGGGCAGCCTACCATTCTGACCTGAAAGCTTCGCCCGTCATACGACAGAGCGATGGCGGGTTGGCACTACCGCCCCGCGTGGCGGGTCGCCCCGCCCGTGCCCGCGATCTCCGTCAGGAGCTTGCGCCGGGCGGCGACGGCGAAGGGCTGGGTTTCGTTGGCGATCTCCACGAAGCTGCCCGGGCCGCCGATGACGCTCTGGCCGTAATAATCCTCGAGCGACATGCCGCCGGGACCGCCCGGTCGCCCGCTGCCGGGGCGGCGGATGGCCAGCGCATTGATGGTGAAGCCTTTCGCCAGGGCCTCGGCCCGCGCCAGATCCAGGGACCGGCCGTTCATGTTGGGACCGTCGCCGGACACGTCGATGACCTTGCGCGTCCCCTCATGGGCGTTGGATTCCACGAGGCGCACGGAGAAGTCGATGGCGTTGGAAATGGAATTGTAGCCGGAGGCGCCCCGGGGCGCGCTCAGGAGCTTGTCGGCGAACACCCTGGCGCTCGCCCCGTCGCGGATCACGTGCCAGTCGACGATGAGAACCTGCGAGTTCGGTCCGCCCCATTCCATATAGGCGACTGCGATCGCCCCCACGGGGCCGTCCTTGATGCCGTTGAGCACGTCCTGGCTCGTGAGGGCATCGGCCCAGCCCTTGCGCTGGAGGCGGAGCTCCTCGTCGTCGATGGAGCCCGAGCCGTCGGCGGCGAACACCAGTTCCAGGTCGACGGACTCCGCCTGGGCAGGTGCGGCCAGGAGGCCGAGGAGAAGCAGGCTTGTCAGGAAAAGGCGCATCGGAGGCTCCGGGGCTCAATCGCAGTGCCGGGAGCCATTTAGGGCGCAAGGCAGCCTTGGCCGCCTTGCGGAAGGATCACAACTTCGTTGAGGCGTTCGTCACAGCCAAGCCGGCGCGTTAGGCCGCCCGGCTCACGCCCTTGTCGTGGGCGAAGGCCCAGTAGAGTTCGCGCGCCTTGCGGTAGAAGGGTCCGGGCTGGAGTTCGCGGCTGTCGATGCGCAGCACGGGCATGACCTTGGAGTAATTGCCCGAGATGAAGATCTCGTCGGCGTTCGTGAAATCCTCGTAGCGCAGGGTGCTCTCGACCACGCTCGCGCCGTTGTCCCGCAGGAGCTGAATGACCCGTTGGCGGGTGATGCCGTTGAGGAAGGTGCCGTTGGCGGCCGGCGTATGGACCACTCCGTCCTTGGCCATGAAGACGTTGGAGGTGCCGGTCTCGGCGATGTTGCCGAGCGCATCGCACACAAGCGCGTTGTCGAAGCCCTTCTCCTTCGCCTCGCGGATCACCCGGGCGTTGTTGGGGTAGAGGCAGCCGGCCTTGGAATCGGTGGGCATGGATTCCAGGGTCGGGCGGCGGAAGCTCGACTTCATGACCGAGAGGCCGCCCGGCACCGGCATCGGGGCCTCGAACAGGGATAGACAGAACTGGGTCGATTCCGGATCGGGCGCGATGGTGTAAAGGCCCTCGGCCTCGCCCCAGTACATGGGCTTCACATAGAGCGCCGCGCCGGGAGCGAATTTCTTCGCGCCTTCGCGGACGAGGTCGACGATGGCCTGCGGGTCCATGGTGGGCTTGAGGCCGATGGTCAGGGCTGAGCGGTTCACGCGCTCGCAATGCCGGTCGATGTCGGGCATGACGCCCTCGAAGATCCGCGCCCCGTCGAAGACTGAGGAGCCGAGCCAGGCGGCATGGGAACGCGGGCCGATGAGCGGCGGATTGCCCTCATGCCACGCGCCGTTGAACCAGTTCCATGTCTGAGAATACCAAGCCACGTGTCTCTATCCTTACAGGTCAGAAAGCCTGCCCCATCGAATCCCTTGAGGCGGCCACCGTCAATCGCCGGAGCTCTCCTGGAGCATCAAGACTTGTGATGGATATTATGCGGAAGGCTGATCGATCCTTGGCTTGCCCCCTCCTGCCTCCGGTGACAAGCTCCCCGCATGGAACCCACCGCCGTACTCCCTGCTCACGCCAGGGCCGTGGTCTTCGATGCCTATGGCACCCTGTTCGACGTGCACTCCGCGGTCGGGCGGCACGCGGCGCAGGTCGGGCCCGATGCGGCGCGGCTCTCCGAGATCTGGCGCGCCAAGCAGCTCGAATATTCCTGGGTGCTGTCCTTGGCGGGACGGTACGAGCCGTTCTGGTCCCTGACGGAACAGGCCCTCGACTACGCCTTCGCCCGCTTCCCAGGGGTGGATCGTTCCGTCAGGCCTCGTCTCCTCGAAGCCTACCGGACCCTTGACGCCTATCCGGAGGTCCAGGCGAGCCTCCGGGCCTTGCGCACCCGGGGCCTGCGCACGGGGATCCTGTCCAATGGGGATCCCGCCATGCTGAACGCCGCTGTCGCCTCGGCCGGGCTTGGCCCCCAACTCGATGCGGTTCTGTCGGTCGATGCGGCGGGGGTCTTCAAGACCAGCCCGCGCACCTACGACCTCGTGCTGCAGGCTTTCTCCCTGAACGTGGACGAAGTTGTCTTCGTCTCTTCCAACCGCTGGGACATCGCCGGCGCCGCCGCCTTCGGGTTTCACCCGGTCTGGGTCAATCGGCTCGGGATGCCGGATGAGTATCCTGCGCTCAAACCCGGATCGATGATCTCCACCCTGAGCAGCATTGTTTAAAATTAGCGAACCTCTCAGGTGAGGATGAGGTCTGTCGAGGTGGGGGCCCTACCAGCGCCCCTGTTCGGCAGGATGAAGGCAGCCCAGGAAGGAGTATGCCCCACGGCTGCCGCTTCTTCTTGCGAGTGATGCTCCTACTCATAAACACAGTTGCATTTCCATAGTTTTCAACCTTAAATAGAAATTCTCAAGCTGGAGAATGCGCCATGAGAAAATTTCTGCTTATAGCGACGATGATCCTCTCGTGCTTAGGCTGGTCGAACCATGTATCTGCCCAATCCGCACAGCAGAATACGACCAGGGCAGGGATCGAACAGCTTATGCAGCAGCTCAATCAGACCATACAGGCCAACAAAGGGCAGACTGCATCCAGCCTTCTCCTAAATTGCGGACCAACTGGGGGGACGTGCTCGGCTGGAGGATGCAGCAGAAGATGTGAGTCTGGGAAATCCTGCTGCTGTACGGAGAGCTCAAACGGCAGCTGTTTCTGTGGCTCCTGCACATAGGGCTTTGTTAGACGGCCCGGCCTGAACAGCTTTGGGCCGCTTCCAATGGCGGTCCAAACCAGCACCTGAGGTTTTGCATGCGACACCTGCATTCGCTCGCTGTACTCACGATGTTGCTGTTTTCATCCGGCGCCATTGCCTCGGCAATGCTGGACGAAGAAAGTCATACATCGCAACGCATTCGGGAAATTCTCTTGAAGGACCCCGAAATCATCCGCGATGTGATTATTGAGCTGAACAAGCGAGACTCAGAAGCGAAGCGGCAGCAGATTGCAAAAATCATCGAGGAGGAAAAGGCTGCACTTTATGAAACGCACAGGGGCTACACCATCGGAGACGAAAATGCTTCGATCGCTGTCGTGGCGCTGTTTGATTATAACTGTTCGTTCT
>DASQTM010000501.1:0-11076 GCA_035641875.1 Microvirga sp.
GGCCAGGTCGCCCGCGAAGCGCCCGAGGAAGCGGGCGAAGAGGTCCAGGGCCGTACGGGCGACGTCGTGGCCCTCCCGGGCGGCGTCAAGAACGTCGTTGGGCATGGTGAAGGGGCATTCCACGCAGCGATGCGCCGCCACGGCCTTGGCAAGGCGGAACAGGCCAGGACCCGACAGGACCACCTCGGCGGAAACCCTCCCGCCGACCCGCTCCAGATGCGGCCAGAGCGCCGCCTCGTCGTCGGCGGTAGGCCCAAACTCCATGTGCCCGGCCTCGGTGGCCAGGATCGCGAAGCGCTCCTCTACGGGAGCCAGGGCGCCTGCGCCGAGGCCCGTGCCGGGCCCGAGCACCACGCGGGCGCCGGACCCGGCGGAGGGGCCGCCGCCCAGGGAGGCGAGATCGCCGCGGCTCTGGTCGAGCACCATCACCGAGGCGGCGACCGGGGTGTAGTCGTTGACGAGAACCACCCGCTCGAGGCCGAGGCTTGCGCCGATCGCCTCTGCGTCAATGGTCCAATGGGCGTTGGTGAGGCGGATGCAGGGGCTGTCGACCCGGGTCGCCACGGCGATCATGGCGGAGCGCGGGGCAGGCCCGGCATAGCCCTCAAGCGCGATTTTGATTGCCCCGAGGGGGTCCGGCGTCTGCGCGGTCAGGGCCCGCGGCAGGAGCTGAACCAGATCCCCCGGTGCGGGCAGAACCGCAAAGCGGGCGTTGGTGCCGCCGATATCGCCGAGCAGAACGGGAAACGCATACATCGCCATAGGGTCCTTTTCCGCCTCCTCCGGAAACCTCCGTCAGAAGGCCTCCTCCCAGCTCCGGCTCAGGCCCACGGCGGAGTTGATGAGCCCCACCATGGAGTAGGTTTGCGGGAAGTTGCCCCATAACTCCCCGGTCGTGAAGTCGGCATCTTCGGAAAACAACCCGAACGAGTTGCGAAGTCTCAAGATGCGCTCGAACAATTCACAGGCTTCCTCCTTGCGTCCGATGGCCCTGAGGGCATCCACGTACCAGAAGCCGCAGATCATGAAAGCCGTGTGCATGCGTCCGAAATCGTCTTCCACGTCGTAGCGCAGGAGAAGATCGCCCCGGCGCAGGGTCTTGCCCACCGCGTCGACGGTGGCGATGAAGCGGGGATCGTCCGCCTTGACGAAGTTGAGCTCGAACAGGAGCAGAAGGGTCGCGTCCAGGTGCTCGCCTCCGAAGGAGGAGACGAAGGTTCCCGTCTTCGGGTTGTAGGCGCGCTCGTTGATGATCCTGTGCATGCGGTCGGCATGGTCGCGCCAGTAGGCGGCGCGATCATCCCGCTCCATGGCGCGGGCGATCTTGTCGAGCCGGTCGCAGGCGGCCCAGCACATGACGCTGGGGAAGGTGTGCACCGCCGCCTTGGTGCGCAGCTCCCATGGGCCCGCGTCGGGCTGGTCGAAGACCTCGATGGCCCGCTCCCCGAGCTTTTCCAGGTGCACGAACAGGGCGCTGTTGCCGGTGCGGATCAGGCGCTTGTCCAGGAAAGCGTGAACGGAGGCCAGCACGATGCTGCCATAGGCGTCGTTCTGGATCTGCGTATAGGCCGCGTTGCCCACGCGCACCGGCCCCATGCCGCGATATCCCGCAAGGTCCGTCGCCTCCCGCTCCGCCAAGTCGGGCGAGCGGGAGATGCTGAAGAGCGGCGGCATGTCCTTCTGGTCGGGTATGGCGTCCATATCGTCGACGATGTTGGCGATATAGGCGAGATAACTCTCCATCGTCCGCGTGGTGCCGAGCCGGTTGAGGGCCTGGATGACGAAATAGGCGTCCCGCAGCCAGCAATAGCGGTAATCCCAGTTGCGCCCCGTATGCGGGGCCTCCGGCACCGATGTGGTGAGCGCCGCCACGATGGCGCCGGTTTCCTCGTAATTGCACAGCTTGAGGGTGATGGCGGCGCGGATCACCGCCTCCTGCCAGTCGAAGGGAATCGACAGGGAGCGCACCCAGTCGCGCCAGAAATCCAAGGTCTGGTCGAGGAACTCCCGCGCCGTCGTGTCCACTTCCGAGCGGAACGGCTCGTCCTCCCCGAAGAAGAACGACATGGGACGATCGACCACGAAGGGCCGCTCCTCGAACACATAGGACACGGGGGCATCGGTGGTGAGCCTCAGGGAATGCTGCGGCCCCACATAGCGCACGTGATTGCTGCCGCGGGTATGGTTCGGCGGAGACCCTCCCCACTCGTAGTGCGGCCGCAGCCGGACGCGAATGCGCGGGCGGCCCTTGATCGGGTTGACGCGCCGCACGAGCATCGGCGGGCGGAAGGTGCGGTCGAGGTGCTTGAAGCGAGGCGCGAAATCCGTGATCTCGACGACGTTGCCCTGCGCATCGGTCATCCGCGACACGAGCACCGGGGTGTTTTCAAGATAGGCTTGCTCGCAGGACACCATGCCGAGCAGATCGATGGCGAAAACGCCGCGCTGCTCCGCGTCAGGGCGCCCCTCGGGGCTGTCGAGAAGCGCGGAGAAGACGGGATCCGCATCGAAGCGCGGAAAGCAGCTCCAGACGATCTGCGCGCGCCGGTCCACGAGGGCCGCGATCATGCAGTTGCCGATAACGGCGAGGTCGAGGGAACTCATGGATCAATCATCCCAGGCGAATGGAAGGGAACCCTCCGAAGCCCATGCGGAGAGGGCATGTCTCAAGGCGGCGGGCGTGCCCAGCCGCAATCGTGCGATCGTCTCGCCTTCGCCGATGCGAATGGACAGGCCGCCATGGGCGTTCACGGTCTTGAAGCCATTCTCGTCGGTCAGATCGTCGCCCGCGAAGATCGGGCGGCGGCCCTCATAAGGAGCCTGATGCAGAAATCTCTCGATCACCTTGCCCTTGCCGGCGGCGGCGGGAAGAATCTCGGCCACCGCCTTGCCGTACTGGACGCGGTACTCGCCTCCCAACGCCTCGACGGCCGCCCGGGCGGTGGCCAGCGCGAAGTCTTTCTCCTGGGGTGCGAGCCGCCAATGGATCGCCACGGAACAGCCCTTGTCCTCGATGAGGATTCCAGGCTTCGTTGAGACGATCTCGGGCAAGCGCCCGACTAGGTCCCGAAGCGCGGGATGTTCGTCGGGATCGCATAGGAAGAGCCGGCCCCCGATGCGATGCTCAAGGCCGTGAAGGCCCGCAATGTCGAAACGATGCGGCGCAAAATGCGGATCGAGGAAGGTAATGGGACGTCCGCTGATGATGGCGAGCGCGCCGCCCAGGCGCTCCTGCAGCCGCAGCAGCACATCGGGCAACGCCGGATCGACCATCACGGCGTCAGGGCGCTCGGCGATGTCCACGAGGGTGCCGTCAAAGTCGAGGAAGAGTGCGCAGCTCTCGTTGGGTTTCGAGGCAGGGGAGCGTTCCGAGGCGATCTCACCCATGGGCCGTCTCCCGCCCCGTTCCTGCGGCAGCCGAGCGAAGGATCCGCTGCCGCTTAGGCGACGCAGCGGGGAGCACGTGTGATGCGATGCCGCCAAGGCGGAGGACCAATCTCAAGAGCCCACTTCCCTTAAAACGAAGACCGCGCCGGATCACCTGGAGTCAAGCTCCAATCCCCTGAAGAGCCTTGACGTTTCGCCGCTGGCCGGTTGCTGCGAGAGGGCAGCTTCTTGTTTATGGGTCGTGGCGGCGCAGTGTCCAGGCTTGGCGCGCACGAGGGGCCGCTCATGAAAAATCCGCGGTCGGCCCCCTGGGGCCGACCGCGGATCTGTTTCGGCGGGCTTTGGAACGGCTCAGTGCTCGCGGAAGGCGCGGCCGATCTGCTCCTGCATGGGCTTGAAGAAATATTCGAACGGCGTGCGCTCGTTCACCTGCACGAACACCTCCGCCTGCATGCCGGCGATGAGCTTCAGCTGACCGAGGCGCTTGATCTCCTCGGGGGGAAGCCCGACGCGGATGGTGTAGAACGGGGTTCCCGTCTGCTGATCCCGCGAGATGTCGGCCGAGATGCGGGTGACCTTGCCGTGCAGGTCGGGGGTCGTGCGCTGGTTGGAGGCATGGACCCGAACGGTGGCGGCCTGCCCGATCACCACCTGGTCGATCTCGTTGGGGAGAACCCGGGCCTCGAGATCGAGGGACTCGTTGACCGGCACGATGTACATGACCGGCTCCGCGGGCGAGATCACGCCGCCCACCGTATGCACGGCGAGCTGGTGCACGTAGCCGGGGCTGGGCGCGCGGATGTCCACGCGCTTGAGCTGATCCTCCGCCGCCACCCGGCGCTCGGTGTATTCCGCCACCTTGCCCTGGATGTCGCGCAACTCCTGCATGGCTTCGGCGCGCATCTGCTCATCGATCTGGATGATCTGGAACGACGTCTCGGCGATGCGGCTTTCCGCCTGGGCGACCCCTGCGATGAGCTGGCCGCGCTGGCCTTCGATGCTGGCCGCGTCGCGCTCGAGGGCGTTGAGGCGCGGGAGCTGCACCAGGTTCTTCTGGTAGAGCTCGCGCACGCCTTTCAGCTCCTCGACGATCAGCGCCGCTTCGCGCGCCTTGGCGTCCTGCTGGGCCTTGAGGCCGGAGATCTCGTCCCGGGATTGGGTAATCCGCTTCTTGAGCTGGTCCTTCTGAGCTTCGCGGGCCGCGCGGCGCGCCTCGAACAGGGTGCGCTCGGAATTGACGATCTTCTGGATGGCCGGCTCGTCGAGGCGATGGGCGAATTCCGGCGGCAGCTTGATGTCGGAAGCCCCGTCGCGCTCGGCTTCGAGGCGAACCTGACGGCCGAGATACTCGTCGAGCTGCTTCGACACCACCTGGAGGTTGGCGCGGGTCAGGGTCTCGTCCAGGCGGACCAGAAGGTCGCCGGCCTGAACCCGGTCGCCGTCGCGCACCTTCAGCTCGCCAACGATGCCGCCGGTGGCGTGCTGCACCTTCTTGATGCTGGTGTCGACCACGAACTGGCCGCCGGCGATGACCGCGCCCGACAGGGTGGTCGTTCCCGCCCAGAGGCCCACCGTGCCGCCGAACAGGGCGATCATGGCCATGCCGGCGATGCTCGACCGCCGCAGGGCCTTCTGGTGAGCGGAAGGTTTCGGGTTCGGATTCTGGAGTGCTAACATTTTAACCAACCTCGCGCAGGCCCTGAGCCTGTCCGGTCACCTGAGGCTGACGCACCGGAGCCGGCGCGGCATTGCGTTTCATGACGGATTGCAGCACCTCGTCCCGCGGCCCCATGGCCTTGATCCGGCCTTCTTCCATGATGGCGACCTGATCGACCTGGCCGAGGGCGGCCGGGCGGTGGGTGATGACGATGACGATGCCGCCGCGCTTGCGCACCGAGAGGATCGCCTGGTTCAGGGCCTCGTCGCCCGCGCCGTCGAGGCTGGCGTTGGGCTCGTCGAGGACCACGAGGAACGGATCCCCGTAGAGCGCCCGGGCGAGCGCGACGCGCTGGCGCTGCCCGCCCGACAGGGAGGCTCCGCTCTCGCCGATCCGGGTGTCGTAGCCGTCCGCGAAATTGAGGATGAGCTCATGCGCCCCGGCGGTCTTCGCGGCGGCAATCACGTCCTCCGGCTTGGCGTCCGGCTGGAAGCGGGAGATGTTCTCGGCGATGGTGCCCTCGAACAGCTCCACGTCCTGCGGCAGGTAGCCCACATGGCGGCCGAGCGCGTCCGGCTCCCATTGGTCGAGGGCCGCCCCGTCGAGGCGGATCTCGCCGCGCATGGTGGACCAGACGCCCACGAGGGTGCGCGCCAGGGTCGACTTGCCCGAGGCGCTGGGGCCGATGAGGCCGAGGCCCTGGCCGGCCTGGAGCTGCAGGGTGGCGGCCTGGACGATGGGCAGCTGCGTGCCCGGAGCGCCCGCGTAGACCTCCTCCACCGACAGGCGAGCCTTCGGGGCCGGCAGCGGCATGCGCTGGCCCTGAGCCGGCACGAGGGACATGATGTGTTGGAGGCGGCGATAGGCCTGGCGGGAGGCGGTGAAGCCCTTCCAGTGAGCGACCGCGATCTCGATGGGGGCAAGCGCCCGGGACATCATGATCGAGGCCGCGATCATCAGGCCGCCCGACATCTCACCCTGAACGACGAAATAGGCGCCCAGGCCGAGGACGGCCGATTGGAGCACCATGCGGAAGACCTTGGCGAAGGCGCTGATTCCGGACGTGGATTCGCTCGCCCGCAGGCCGTCGTTGACGTGGCGGACATGCACCTCGTTGTAGCGGCCGGCCAGGAAGTCGCGCATGCCGAGCGCCCGGATGGCCTCCGCGTTGCGCCGGCTGCTCTCGGCCATAGCGTGGCGCTCGGCGCTGCTCTTGGTCACCTCATAGGACGGAGCCTTGCTCTTGGCGTCCGTATAGATGGTCAGGCCGATGATGAACACGCCGCCCGCCACCGACAGCACGCCGATCCAGGGATGGATCAGGAAGCAGCCGATGAGGAAGATCGGCATGAAGGGCATGTCGAACAGGGCCGTGGGGCCGAGGCTCGACAGGAAGCCGCGGATCGTGTCGAGATCCCGGATCGGCTGCATGCTCTCGGCCTGCTTGGCGCCCTTGAGCGGCATGGTGGAGACGAGATCGAAGACCCGGGTCGAGAGTTGCTCGTCGAAGCGGGCGCCGATGCGCGCCAGCATCTTGCCGCGCAGCATGTCGAGGCCGCCCGAGAGGGCGTAGGCCGCGAGGGTGATCAGGGAGAGGCCGATCAGGGTGGGGATGCTGCGGCTCGACAGCACCCGGTCATAGACCTGGAGCATGTAGAGCGAGCCGGTCAGGGCCAGGATGTTGACGACCGCCGAAAATACGGCAACGCCCGTGAATGAGGGAAAGCAGGATTTCAGAGCGTCATAGACTTCTGTGCTGTCTTCCCGATGCCTCGAAGCGTGCTTCATGTTTTTTTCCATAGTCGGACCGGTACCCCCGGCGCCGCGCCGTCTAAAGTGCAATGACACCCGCTAGAAGTAATATCCTAGCATGATGCTCGCCGTCTCGCGACAGCTAAGATGTCGGGCCTGGGATCCATGGCAACGCTTTGCGGGAACTGGGAATCAGCTCCTACTCTTCGCCAGTGCACACGAATATGTGACAAGCCCCCTTTGCCGGCGCTTTACCTTACGCCATGCTTTTGTAATCATATACCACAATACTATGTCAACGAAAACTCATGGCAAATTTACGGCGTCGCTTATTTACCTGATCTGCCAAGGTCAGGAAAGTGATGCCGTTACGTACCCGTAACGCTTTGGTAAAGATTTGTGGTTAATCGGATGTGACCTGCAAATGGGGTTGCATCATGGCTTCCAGAAAAAATCCGAAGAATCCGCCCGACGCCCACAGCCGGGGGGCCGAAGCGCCCGCGGCTTCGGGAAAAGAAGCGGCTCCGGGACAGGCGGCCGACGCCGCGCAGATCGATCCGGCGGCGAGCGCCGCCCTGGCCGAGGTGATCAAGAGCGCCAGGCAGGACCTGCCGCCGGCCAGGCCGCTTCAGGCGGAGCTCGCCCCCGCGGCGGCGAAAAGCCCGAATCCGCGCGCCTATGGCTCTTCCGTCGCGGCTCAGGCCCTCATGGCGCTCGCGCTGATCGGGGCCGGTTGGGGCGCGTCCTATGTGGGAACCCTTGGAAACCGCGAGACCATTTTGCGCATCGAGGCGGAAACTGCCCGCTCTCAGGCGATCCTGACCCGGCTGAACGGCGATCTGGAGGCCCTGAAAGGCGCGCTGGCCTCCTTCCGCGACGTGGAGCAGACCGCTTCCGTTACGAAAGAATCGGATCAGGCCAAGCTCTCCGAGAAGGTCGAGCGGCTTGCCATTGCGGTTCAGGATCCCGGCAAGAAGCTCTCGGCTCTGGAAGGCAAGCTCGACCGGATGGAAAGCCAGATCATGGCCAATCTCGCGAGCCTGGCCGCCAAAGCGGCGGCTCCCGCGCCGGCTCCTGCCCCGGCTGCCGCTCCTGCCCCGGCTGCCGCCGCTTCCCCCGCGGCGACCGAGGCCCCAGCCCGCGAGGCGGCACCGGCAGCCAAGTCCGCCAGGAACGAGCCCCTCGACGGATGGGTGCTGCGGGAGGTTTATGACGGGGCAGCCCTCATCGAGGGGAACCGCCGCCTCTACGAGGTCATGCCGGGAGGCGTGATTCCCGGCGTGGGCCGGGTGGAGGCCATCGAGCGCCGGGGCCGGAGCTGGGTGGTTCTGACCGACAAGGGCACCATCAGCGCGACCCGCTGACGGGTCCCGTCCCATGGTCAGCGGGGGATGAGCCCCCGCAGGCCGTAGACGATCGCCGTGAAGGCCGCGAGGCTCGCCCCGTAGAGGAACACGAACCAGAGGAGGCGCTTGAGGCGTCCCTCGGATGGGCGATGGGATCCCGCCGGCATCAATGGTACCCGTAGCCCCCGCCGCTGATCTTCTCCGCCACCTTGCCGCGGAAGACGTAATAGGCGTAGGCCGTGTAGATGAAGGTGATCGGCAGCACGATGGCGAAGCCCACCAGGGTGAAGAGCTGGGAGCTCACGGTGTTGGCGGTCTGCCAGATCGTGAGGTTCGGGGGCACGTTGTAGGGAAAGAGGCTGATGCCTAGGCCCAGATAGCCCAGCAGGAAGAGGCCGATCGTCAGGAAGAACGGCCTCACATGCCGCCCCTCCTCCAGGTCGCGGAAGAGCCGGTAGGCCAGATAGGCCGTGATCAGGGGGATGGGAGCGAGAAACGCGATATTGGGCCAGGAGAACCAGCGCGTCTCGATCTGCCTGCCGAGGAACGGCACCCAGAGCGACACCGCCGCCATGGCCACGATGGTGGCCACGAGAAAGCGCAAGGCCATGCGCCGCGCCCAGATCTCGAGTTCTCCCGTGGTTTTCATCACGCACCAGGTCGCCCCGAGCAGCGCATAGCCGAAGATCAGGCTGATGCCGGTGAGCACGCTGAACGGGGTCAGGAAATCGAAGGTGCCGCCGGTGAACTGGCGCCCGTCATGGGCGAAGCCCTGCACGAAGGCGCCGAGCACCATGCCCTGGAAGAAGGTGGCGAAGAGCGAACCGAAGAAGAAGGCGTTGTCCCAGAGGAATTTCGAGCGCTCCGACTTGAAGCGGAACTCGAAGGCGACGCCGCGGAAGATCAGCGCGATCAGCATCAGGGTGATCGGCACGTAGAGGGCCGGCATGAGGATGGCGTAAGCCACGTGGAACACGGCGAAGAGACCGCCGCCGCCGAGGATGAGCCAGGTCTCGTTGCCGTCCCAGATCGGCGCGACGGAGAACATCATCCGGTCGCGCCAGTTTCCATTGTGGGCCGCCTTGAACAGGATGCCGACGCCGAGGTCGAACCCGTCGACGATCACGTACATGGCGACCGCTACCGCAAGGAGCCCCGCCCAGACCAGCGGCAGCCAGAAGGCCAGTCCCTCGTATTCCGATCCGAAGCCGAACATGTCGCCCCTCCTATTCCGCCGGTTGCGGCCTGTGGCCGGGCTTGCCCTCGAGCCCTTCGTCGGGCACCGAGAACGGACGCT
Source organism: Microvirga sp. (assembly GCA_035641875.1). Classification (GTDB taxonomy): domain Bacteria; phylum Pseudomonadota; class Alphaproteobacteria; order Rhizobiales; family Beijerinckiaceae; genus Microvirga. Next base: position 9,440 of record DASQTM010000501.1, read on the forward strand.
TGGGCTTCTTTCCGATATCGTCGCCGCGGATATCGTCGACGGGATCAGGCCCGCGCCGCAGGAGCTTCGCGAGATAATAGGAACCGAAGCCGAACACGAAGGCGTAGACGACCACGAAGGTCAAAAGCGACGCCGTCACCGCGCCGGCCGAGATGGGGGAGACCGCATCCGCCGTGCGTAAGTGGCCGTAGACCACGTAGGGCTGGCGGCCGATCTCGGCGGTGAACCAGCCGAACAGCACCGCGCCGAAGCCCGAAGGCGTCATGAGCATCGCGGCAGTGAGGAACGTCCTGTTGGTGAACAGCGTGCGCTTCATGCGCAGATACAGGCTCCACAGGCCGATCCCCAGCATGGCGAAGCCCAAGCCCACCATGATGCGGAACGAGTAGAAGACCGGCCAGACCGGCGGGCGCTGATCCCGCGGCACGTCCTTGAGGCCCGGCACGACTCCATCGAAGGCATGGGTCAGCACCCAGCTGCCGATCTTGGGGATGCCGATCTCGAAACGGTTGGTCTCCGCCGCCTCGTCGGGAATGGCGAAGAGGCGCAGCGGCATGTTGGCCTGCCGCTCCCAGTTGCCCTCGATGGCCGCGAGCTTGGTGGGCTGGTACTTGAGCACGCCGAGCCCATGCAGATCGCCGATGACGATCTGGACCGGCACGAAGATCGTGGCGAACCACAGGGCCATGGACATGGAGAGCCGGGAGCCTGCGAGCTTGGCCTCGGGGGCGTCATGGGGATGGCGCAGCAGCATCCAGGCCGACATGCCCGCCACCGCGAAGGATGTGGTGAGATAGCAGCCCATCACCATGTGGGCGTAGCGCAGGGGGAAGGACGGGTTGAACACGATCTTGAACCAGTCCACCGGCACCGCCTTGCCGTTCTCGATGGCGAAGCCGTCCGGGGTCTGCATCCAGGAATTGGCCGAGAGGATCCAGAAGGCGGACAGGAGGGTTCCGAGCGCCACCATGCATGTGGCGAAGAAATGCAGCCTATCGCCCACCCGCTCCCAACCGAACAGCATGATGCCGAGGAAGGCCGCCTCCAGGAAGAACGCCGTGATCACCTCATAGGCGATGACGGGCCCGAGCACGTTGCCGGTGAATTCGGAGAAGCGCGACCAGTTGGTGCCGAACTGGTAGCTCATCACGATGCCCGAGACGACGCCGAGGCCGAAGGAGACCGCAAACACCTTCACCCAGAAGCGGAAAAGGTTGCGATAGAGCGGGTTGCCCGTGCGCAGCCAGTTGAACTCGAGCGCCGCAAGCCAGCTGGCGAGACCGATGGTGAAAGCCGGAAAGATGATGTGGAAGGCGATCGTGAACGCGAACTGGATGCGCGAGAGCATCAAGGCGTCGAATTCCATGTCGGCTTCCCCTTTGTGGTCCTCTCTAGCTTTTAGGGCGCAGCGTAGCCTCAGCCAGGGGCCTCAAAGCGTCGCAGCACTGTGAAATCGGAAATTACGCAAGGCTAGATCGGCCGCCATCCGGTGCTGAGCCGCTGCAGGGCTGCGAGTTCGACCGGATCGTGGCTGCAGAAGATCCGCACATTGCTGCGGCGGTCATTGGCGAGAGCCCGTAGCCTGTCCTGGTTATGCAGGCGCGTCGGCCGGTCCTCCTCCATGAGCCGCTGATAGG
>DASQTM010000502.1:0-2318 GCA_035641875.1 Microvirga sp.
CGGTACGGGCACAAGAGGTTTCACTCCAGGAGCAGGAGCTTCACATGGTGCTGACCGACCGCATTCCCTATCAGGCGCTGGTTGACCGGCCGGCTCTTCGCCTGCCGAACGGCGCTCGTCTGGCGGTGTGGTTCATTCTCAACGTGGAGGAGTGGCGGATCGAGAAGCCCATGCCGCGCACGGTGCTGTCGCCGCCCATGGGGCAGCCGCTCCTGCCGGACGTGCCGAACTGGTCCTGGCACGAATACGGGATGCGCGCCGGCTTCTGGCGCCAGTTCGAGGCCCTGACCCGGCGGAGCATTCCCACGACGCTCGCCATCAACGGAAACGTCTGCTCGTCCTACCCGCGCGTTGCCGCCGCCCGGGATGCAGGCTTCGAGTTCATGGGGCACGGCTTCCTCCAGGGACCCATGCACAAGGTCGAAAGCCAGCGCGACGCGATCCGGCGCTCGGTCGATGCGATCGCCTCCTTTGTCGGACGCCGGCCGCGCTCCTGGGAGAGCCCCGGCCTGACGGAGACGGAGGAAACTCTCGATCTCCTGCGGGAGCACGGGATCGAGTATGTGGCCGACTGGGTGATCGACGACCTGCCGCAGGAGATCGATACACCCCACGGGATCATCACGACGATCCCCTACACGGTCGAGACCAACGACATCGTCGTTTATGCCTTGCAGCAGCATGCCTCCGAACAGTTCCTGAAGACGGGCAAGGATCAGTTCGACCGTCTCTACCAGGAGGGGGCGGAGAATGCGCGCGTGATGGCGATCTCCATGCATCCCTACATCACGGGCGTGCCCCATCGCATCCGCTACCTCGAAGAGCTCCTCGATTACGTGATCGGCCACGAGGGCGTCGCGCTGATGACCGCAAGCGAGATCGGGGATTGGTATACGGCAGAGATGGCGAGGCACGGCCGACCCGCCGCGTGAGGCGGGCGGTCAATCGACGCGATGGAAACCATGAAACTCTGGGGCAGGGCCACATCCGTCAACGTGCAGAAGGTGCTCTGGGCCCTGGGCGAAACCGGCCTGGAGGTCGAGCGCATCGATGCGGGTGGAGCCTATGGCGGCCTCGACTCGGAGGTCTACGGCTCCATGAACCCGAACCGCCGGGTGCCGACCCTCGAAGACGGAAACCTCGTGCTGTGGGAATCGAACGTCATCGTGCGCTATCTCGCGTCGATCCACGGCAGGGGCGCTCTGCACCCTGAGAACCCGGAGGATGCGGCCCTGGCCGACCAGTGGATGGACTGGATGCAGACCACATTGGCTCCGGTCTTCATTCCGCTCTTCTGGGAAACCGTCCGCAAGCCTCCGTCCCAGCGCAGCGAGAAGCGCATCGCTCAGCTCTCCGAGGAAGCGGGCCGGGTTTATGCCGTCCTGGATGCGCACCTCGCCAAGACACCATGGCTCGGGGGAAGCACATTCTCCATGGGCGATATTCCGGCCGGGGCGACCCTCTATCGCTGGTTCACCATGGACATCCCGCGTCCGGACCTGCCTCGGCTGGCCGAATGGTATGCCCGCCTGAGCGAGCGCCGTGCCTATCGCGAGGCGGTCATGACGAGCTACGAGCCTCTGCGCGGCCACGATTGAAGCTTTTCTCTACCGGCGCGCTTCGTCCGGCGAGTTCTCACACACGGAGGAAGTTCAGCAGGGCGGTCTCGCTCATGACGGCCTCCGGAGTCTGGTGCCGCTCCGCCTGCGCCCGCTCCTCGGGGGTGTCGAAACGGGTCCGCATATAGGACCCCAGACGCCGGGCCTGTTCGACGATCCGGCGTCCCACGGCGACCCTCTCCGTCTCGAAGCGTTCGAGCGCCGAAGGCACATCGCTCTCCACCGCCAAGGCATCGACCAGCGCCATGCCGTCCTGAGCCGCTTTCGCGACGCCGCCGCCCACATGCGGCCGGGCCACAAAGGCCGCGTCTCCGATCAGGGCCACCCGCCCGAACGCCATCCGGGGGCTTTCGATGTCGTAGATGGGCTGCAGGAAGGGCTGCTTCGTCACGCCTACGAGTTCACGGAACTGCGGCGCGAGCACGCGCTCGCTATGGGCGCGCATTTCGGCGATGGAGCCGCCGGCGATCAGGGGCGGCGGAATGGACATGACGTGGGTGTGGCCGGTCTCATCCGTCAGCAGGCGCTGGAGCTCGCCGGCCTCGTCCGCCGGACGGTACCAGACGAAGTTGTAGCGCCGGTGTCCGGGTCTCAGATCGTCGTTCGGTCCGGCCACGGGATAGCCCAGCATCTGCTCGCCCGGCGGCAGGCAGAACGCGAAATAGGGAAAGAGATCGCGATGGGCTGCGGCGGGAAGGT
>DASQTM010000503.1:0-3902 GCA_035641875.1 Microvirga sp.
CCCTTCCCGCAGGAGCCGCAGGAGCAGCTCTGGGGCGCCATCGGGGCCGTGTTCGGCTCCTGGATGAACAACCGCGCCATCAAGTACCGCGAGCTCCACGCCATTCCGGCGAGTTGGGGCACGGCGGTGAACGTGCAGGCCATGGTGTTCGGCAACATGGGCGAGACCTCCGCCACCGGCGTCGCCTTCACCCGCAACCCCTCCACCGGCGAGAAGGAGCTCTACGGCGAGTTCCTCATCAACGCTCAAGGAGAGGACGTGGTGGCGGGCATCCGCACCCCCCAGGACATCACGGAAGCCGCTCGCATCGCGTCGGGCTCCGACAAGCCCTCCATGGAACGGGCGATGCCCGAGGCCTATGGGGAGCTGGTGCGCATCTACGGCATCCTGGAAAAGCACTACCGCGACATGCAGGACATGGAATTCACGGTGGAGGAGGGCAAGCTCTGGATGCTCCAGACCCGCAACGGCAAGCGCACCGCCAAGGCGGCCCTGCGCATCGCCGTGGAGCTGGCCTCCGAGGGCCTGATCACCGAGGAGGAGGCCGTCAACCGGGTCGAGCCCGCCGCCCTCGACCAGTTGCTCCATCCCACCATCGACCCCAAGGCGGAGCGCAAGATCCTGGCCTCAGGCCTGCCGGCCTCTCCGGGTGCTGCATCCGGCGAGATCGTGTTCAACTCCGACGATGCGGAAGCGGCCAAGAAAGCCGGCCACAAGGTCATTCTGGTGCGCATCGAGACCTCGCCTGAGGACATCCACGGCATGCATGCGGCGGAGGGCATTCTCACCACCCGCGGGGGCATGACCTCGCACGCGGCGGTGGTGGCCCGCGGCATGGGCAAGCCATGCGTCTCGGGCGCGGGCTCCATCCGGGTGGATTACGCCGCCCAGACCCTGACGGTGGCAGGCCAGGCGCTGAAGAAGGGCGACGTCATCACCGTCGACGGCTCCACCGGCCAGGTGCTGCTCGGCCAGGTGGAGATGCTGGAGCCGGAGCTCTCCGGCGAATTCGCCACCCTCATGGGCTGGGCCGACAAGGTGCGGCACATGAAGGTGCGCGCCAACGCGGAGACGCCCCTCGACGCCAGGACCGCGCGCAATTTCGGCGCGGAAGGCATCGGGTTGTGCCGCACGGAGCACATGTTCTTCGAGGGCGACCGCATCGTCGCCGTGCGCGAGATGATCCTCGCCGATGACGAGGCCGGCCGCCGCGCCGCCCTGTTCAAGCTGCTGCCCATGCAGCGCAAGGACTTCACCGAGCTCTTCACCATCATGAGCGGTTTGCCGGTCACGATCCGCCTGCTCGATCCGCCCCTACACGAGTTCCTGCCGCATTCGGAAGACGAGATGCAGGAGGTGGCGAAGGCGATGAACGCCTCCGTCGAGAAGCTGAAGCGCCGGGCCGTCGAACTGCACGAGTTCAACCCGATGCTGGGCTTCCGCGGCTGCCGCCTTGCGGTCGCCTATCCGGAGATCGCCGAGATGCAGGCGCGGGCCATCTTCGAGGCGGCGGTGGAGGCCGGGCGCAATACCGGCGAGCCCGTGGTGCCGGAGGTGATGGTGCCGCTGGTCATGACCAAGGCGGAGCTCGACCTCGTGAAGGCGCGCATCGTCGCCATGGCGCAGGCGGTGCAGGGGGAAACCGGCGTCAGGGTGGAGTACCAGGTCGGCACCATGATCGAGCTGCCCCGCGCCGCCCTTCGCGCCGGCGAGATCGCAGAGGCCGCGGAGTTCTTCTCCTTCGGCACCAATGACCTGACGCAGACGGCGCTCGGCATCTCCCGCGACGATGCGGCGTCCTTCCTCGGCACCTACACCCAGAAGGGCATTCTGCCCGCCGATCCCTTCGTCACCATCGATCAGGAGGGCGTGGGCGAATTGATCAAGCTTGCGGCGGAGCGCGGCAAGAAGACCCGGCCGGACATCAAGCTCGGCATCTGCGGCGAGCATGGCGGCGATCCGGCTTCGATCCATTTCTGCCAGGAGGCGGGGCTCGATTACGTGTCCTGCTCACCCTACCGGGTGCCGATCGCCCGCCTCGCCGCAGCCCAGGCGGCGCTCGGCGGCAAGGCGGCGAGCCAAGCTTAGACCATGACCTTGCCCCGCAGCAGGCTTCTCTACATCGCCGCGGTGCTGGTCTCCGGCATCGTGATCGGGCTCGTGGCCATGCGGCGGCCCGACTGGCAGCAGTTCGCCGTGCCGCCCGCCGCATGGCCCTTCGCCGTATCGCTGGTGCTGGACCTCGTCATCGGCCGGATGGCCGCGCAGGGCAGGGCCGAGCCGCTGACCATGGGCGACAGGTTCGTTGCCGTTCTCGGCGCGGGCCTTATAGTCACCGCCATGGTGGCTCTGGGAGCCTAAAAATAGCGGGGGCGTGAGAATGACGATGCACAAGGGTTCGTGCCATTGCGGCGCGGTGGCGTTCGAAGTCGAGACTGATCTCGAACCGGTGATCGAGTGCAACTGCTCCATCTGTCGGCGCAAGGGTCAACTGCTGACCTTCGTCCCCCGGGGCGCCCTGAACCTTCTTCAGGGGGAGGAGAACCTCTCTACCTATACCTTCAACACGCATTCCATTCAGCACCGCTTCTGCGCCACCTGCGGCGTCGCCACCTTCGGGGAAGGCAAGAAGCCGACCGGCGAGGCGATGGCCGCGATCAACGTGCGCTGCCTCGAGACGGTGGAGCTGCCGGATCTCAAGATCACGCCGTTCAACGGACGGGATGCGTAAGCCCGATCTCCCGTAGTCCACACTGTCATTCCAGGCTCCGCTATGCGGCCCCGGAATGACAGGTGAGGGGCGTGGCTAAGACGTGGATCCCCGGAACGAGTCCGGGGATGACGCAGGAGGAGAGGGGACGCCACGTCGACGGTGGCTCGACCGATGGTCACGCCGCCACGGCGCGTTCCGACCGGCGCAGGCCCACATATTGGAACTCCGCATACATGAGCACCGCCAGCGCCTGCGCGATCACGAAGGCATAGCCCGCAGGGGTCGGCGCCACCCAGCCGCTTGCGAGAAGCAGGAGGCTGTCGGCGGCCCAGAGTCCGTTGCCGATCACGACCGCCCACACGGCCATCCTGTTCACCTGCTCGCGCAGGCCGAGATAGGCGAGGAAACCCGCATAGGGCAGGAGAACCGCGCCGGACATGCGCAACAGCATGTCAGGCAGTCCGAGCAGATGGCCTAGCGGCCCGGCGGCGATCAGCATCAGCAGCCCGAAGGCGGCGCTGGTGCTGGCGTCGGCCAGCAGGGCCTGGCGAAGAAGCGGGGAGGGACGGACGGTCATCATGGCAAGCTCCTTGTCGTTGCTCCGGTTGAGTGCTTCAACCATGTGCTGAAGATCGCCCAGGCCGTGCCTGCGGTCGATTACCTCGCAGGTCATGGAAGATGCGCCGCCCCCGCGCTATGGTCCGTGCATGAAAACCGTCAATCCCGCTCTCCCTGTCGGCGATCTCCTGCGCGAATGGCGCCAGCGCCGCCGCATGAGCCAACTCGATCTGGCCCTCGAAGCCGACATCTCCACGCGGCATCTGAGCTTTCTCGAAACCGGACGCTCGCAGCCGAGCCGCGAGATGGTGCTGCTCCTCGCCGAGAAGCTCGACATCCCCTTGCGGGAGCAGAACATCATGCTGGTCTCGGCAGGCTTCGCGCCGGTCTATTCCGAGCGCTCCCTGGACGATCCGGCGCTTTCGAGCATGCGCCATGCGGTCGATCTGGTGCTCAAGGGGCACGATCCCTATCCGGCGCTCGCCGTGGACCGGCACTGGTCCCTCGTTGCGGCGAACGACGCCCTCATGGGGCTCATCGACGGGGTTGATCCGGCCCTGTTGAAGCCTCCGGTGAACGTGCTGCGCCTGAGCCTGCATCCGGCGGGCGTCGCGCGACGCATCGCCAACTT
>DASQTM010000504.1:0-2874 GCA_035641875.1 Microvirga sp.
CGGGCCAGGGCACGCCCCAGGCCTCGCTCAAGGCCTCCCCGGCCGGCGTGGGAAGCAGGGGGTAATAGCCGATCTCGGCCCTGCCGTCGGGATGGGGCCAGACCCGGGCTCCCAGGTGCTTGGCCAGCATCTGCGCGCCGAGGCACAGGCCGAGGAAGGGCTTCTTCTCCTTCAGGGGCACGCCGACCCAGTCGATCTCGGCCTGGATGAAATCGTCCGGATCGTTGGCGCTCATGGGGCCGCCGAAGATCACCGCTCCCGCATGGTCGCGAAGGGTGTCCGGCAACGGATCGCCCAGGCGGGGGCGGCGGATGTCGAGGCGGTGGCCGCGCTCCGCGAGCAGACGGCCGACGCGACCGGGAGTCGAGCGCTCCTGATGCAGGACGATGAGGATCGGAGCCCGGGAGGACGGCTCGGTCATGGCTGCGGCCCGGCGCGTGATCCGCCCGGCGCCCCCTTCATGAAGGGATGAGGCGGGTCGCGAAGAAAAACAAAACGCATGAGCCGATTATCCAGGAGAGGCGGCCGCTTGCGCAAGAGCGTCCATTACGGACATTTCTCATGGCTTCGAGCCGAGCTCCTGCAGATAGCGTTCGGCCACCTCCCGGGCCGGCTTGTCCTCGATGGCGATCTCCGCGTTCATGGCCTGGAGTCTGGCCATCGTGAGCGAACCGAAGACCGGCGCCAGCGCCCTCGCGATCCGCGGGAACCGCTCCAGAACCTCGGCCCGGACCACGGGAGCGGGCTCGTAGACGATCTGGGCTCCCCTGACGTCCCGCATGGCCACGAGGTCCAAGGTCGCGATGGCCCCGTCGGTGCCGTAGACCATGGCGGCGTTCACCCCGCCCACGCCTTGAGCGGCGGCCCGCATGGTCGCCGCCGTGCTCCCGCCCGGCAGGACGAGGATCCGGTCGCGGGGAAACTGGAAGCCGTAGGTTCTCTCGAAGGACGGCAGGGCCGCCGGGCTTTCGACGAACTCCGCCGAGGCCGCGAGCCTGATCTCCAGGGGGCGCTTCAGGGCCTCGGCGAAATCCGCCATGGTGCTGAGATTGTAGCGCCGGGCCAGGTCGCCCCGCAGGGCGATGAGCCAGGTATTGTTGGCAGGCGCCCGGTCGAGCCAGACGAGCCGGTGCCGGTCCGCATCGAGGCGCTTCACCGTCTGGTAGGCCGTGGCCGGCGCCCTCCAGGCGGGGTCGCTCTCCATGGCGTGAAAGAAGGCTCCGTTGCCCGTATATTCAGGGTAGATATGGATGTCTCCGGACAGAAGCGCCGCGCGAACCTCCTGGGTCGCTCCCAGCTGGAGGCGCGTTCGCACCGGCACGCCCTCCCGCTCCAGGACAAGGGCGATCATGCTGCCGAGAAGGGCTCCTTCCGTATCGGCCTTGGACGCGACCACGACCTGAGGCTCGCCCTGGGCGAGAGCCGGGGCGCATAGGGGAATTGAGATCATCCATAAGGCGAAGAGTCGCAGAAGGACTTTGAAAATCGCACGCCTCACAATGGCTTTACCGAACAACATCAGGCTCTTCGGGACCTATGCAATTGGGGCCCCGCACCTTAAGATCAACCATTCTGAAGTCCTGTGGGATTTGCTTTGGCCAGCCGCGGCTTTTGCTTTGAGGCTTCGGGATGATAGAACCCTGTGATTCCCTGCGCCTCCCTCCAAAGAGCTCCACGGAATAATTTCGGCTCCGCGAACGTTTAATCGTCGGGCCTGGTGCAAAAGAAGGTTAGAACGTGACTGAAAGCGTGACGAGCGAGAGCGACCTCAACGGCCTGCGCATCCTTGTGGTCGAGGACGAAGCCGCGATCTCTCTGCTGCTCGAGGACATGCTCCTCGATTTCGGCTGCGAGGTGATCGGTCCGGCGGCTCGCCTGTCCGCGGCGCTCGACGCGGTGGCGCGCGAGCAGGTCGACCTTGCCATTCTCGACGTGAACGTCGCCGGCGAGCCGATCTATCCGGTGGCCGAGGCCCTCGCCCAGCGCTCGATCCCCTTCGTCTTCTCCACCGGCTATGGCAGCGCCGGCATCCGCGACGCCTTCCGCGATCGTCCCGTTCTCCAGAAGCCGTTTGCGCAGAACGATCTGAAGCAAAAGCTCATCATGGCCCGCCACAAGAGCATGTAAGACCTGAACACTTGACGTGTTCTAAACTTTACGATGCCGGTAACAGCCTTCCCCTAGGAACCCTTCCGCAGGGGTCTTTACGATGTGCTGCAAAACACGCCTTGAACCCGCAGAATCGACTTTGAACTTGGCCCGTTCCTGTTAAGGTTCGCCTCCCGTTGGGAAAGGTTTCTAGGTCAAGCTGCCCGTCATGTCGTCACGATCCCTCCGGCTCCTCGCCGCCGCCAGCGCTCTGGCCCTGTGCCTTGCCGAAGCCCAGGCGCAGTCTCCCCTCCCCCGTCCCGTTCCGGCCGCAGGCTCCATCGTCGCCACCAAGGGCGGCGAGGAGATGCGTTTCGTGCGCGAGGATCTCTGGCGCGGGGTCGAGCTGAGGCAGGAAGTGGTGGGCGGCGACACCCTGCGCACCAACGCCATCGGCACCCTGGCGATCCTGTTCGCCGATCAGACCCAGATCCGGGTCGGCCGCCAGTCCACCCTAACCGTGAACGCGGTCGCCACCGGCCAGAACAACACGCAACTCGACCTCCAGGCCGGCCAGGTCTGGGCGCGGGCGGCCCGCGGCGGCACCGGCGTCGACGTGAGGACGCCCGCGGCGGTGGCGGCCATCCGCGGCACCGACTGGTCCCTGTCCGTGGACCCGTCGGGAAAGACCTCGCTCATCGTGCTCGAAGGCGTGGTCGAGCTGAGCAACGCTCAGGGCTCGGTCACCGTCCGCCCGGGCGAAGGCGCGGTGGCGGCGATCGGCCA
>DASQTM010000505.1:0-3510 GCA_035641875.1 Microvirga sp.
AGGCGCAGGCCATCGAGGCCGGGCGACAGGCGCGCCAGGCCCTCGACGGGGCCCGCACCAGGCTTGCGGTCGCCGAGCGACGGGAAGCCGAGCTCGGCCAGCGCCGCTCCGCCCTGCTGGAGGGGCTGGCGCGCCTGTCGCAGAGCGAGAGCGAGGCGCTGGAGCGGGCGCAGGATGCGGCGATCGCCCTGGAGGACCTGGCTCCGGCCCCGGACCTGGAAAGCCGGCTCCTCGAGGAGCGCGCCCGGGTGGCGGAGCGCCGCGCCGCGGCCTCCGAGGCCAGGGCCGCCCTGCAAACCCTCCTGCACGAGGCCGAGCTTCGCCGCCGTCGGCAGGATGCGCTTACGGCCGATATCCGGCTCTGGACCGAGCGCGCCGAGCGCGCCGCAGGCGCGTCCGAGGACCTGGGCAAGCGCCTGGAGCGCGCCCGGGACGAACACCAGCGGCTCCTGGAGGCTCCCGACACCTACCTCCTTCGCCACCGGGCGCTCATCGCCGGGGTTCAGGACGCCGAGGCGAAGCGCCGGGAGGCCGCCGACAGCCTCGCCGACGCGGAGACTACCCTGGCCGAGGCCGACCGCGCCGCCCGCGCCGCCCTGGAGGCCCTCTCGGCCGCCCGCGAGGCGCGCGCCGGCTCCCAGGCCCGCCACGAGGCCGCCATCCAGCGCCTGTCGGAGATCACCCGCCATATCGCCGAGAACCTGGAGACCAGTCCCGCCGGGCTGATCGAGATGGCGGGCCTCCACGAGGGCGTCGAACTGCCGTCCCATGGGGAGATCGAATCCAAGCTCCACTCCCTCAAGTCGGACCGGGAGCGCCTGGGGGCGGTGAACCTGCGCGCCGACGAGGAGCTGGCCGAACTGGAGGCCAAGCACAACGGCATCGCTACGGAGCGGGACGACCTGGTCGAAGCCATCAAGCGCCTGCGCCAGGCCATCGGCAGCCTCAATCGGGAGGGGCGCGAGCGGCTGCTTGCCGCCTTCGACGTGGTGAACGGCCATTTCCAGCGCCTCTTCACCACCCTGTTCGGCGGTGGAACCGCAGAGCTGACCCTGGTCGATTCGGACGACCCCCTGGAGGCCGGCCTCGAAATCCTCGCCCGCCCGCCGGGCAAGAAGCCGCAGAGCATGACCCTGCTGTCCGGCGGCGAGCAGGCCCTGACGGCCACCGCCCTGATCTTCGCGGTGTTCCTCACCAATCCCTCGCCCATCTGCGTGCTCGACGAGGTGGACGCGCCCCTCGACGACGCCAACGTGGAGCGCTACTGCGACCTCCTGGACGACATGGCGGCCCGAACCCAGACGCGCTTCGTGGTGATCACCCACAACCCGATCACCATGGCCCGCATGGACCGCCTGTTCGGCGTCACCATGGCCGAAAGAGGCGTGTCGCAGATCGTCTCCGTGGATCTCCAGAGCGCGGAGCGCATTCTCGAAGTGGCATAAGGCTTTGCGCAACGCCTCGGCTCGGCCTTAAAATCATGTGCGTTATGGCGCCGGGCCTGCGCCAAAACAGCTTTTCTTGAAGGGTTTCAGCAACTTATCTCTTTTGAGACTGTTCTTGACAGGGGGGACCCCCGCTCATATGTTGCGCCCGGCTTTCGGGGCCGGGCTTCCAAGCACTTTTCCCGCAACGCTTTACAGGAGATCGCGATGGCGGACCCTCACGAGCGGAACGGCGAAGAGGCGCGGAAACCGAGCGGTGCCGACGATGCCGACCTGTCTGCAAGGCTGAAATCTCTCGATGCGCGGATCTCCCAAGCTTCCGTTCATCGGGCCGAATCTGAGCCTCGCACCCGCCAGACTTCCGACTCCACTGCCCTCGGCCAAGCCTTCAGGCTTTCGGCCGAATTCGTCGCAGGGGTCGCCGCAGGCGGGATCATGGGTTGGATCGTCGATTATCTGCTCGGCTCTTCCCCTTGGGGCCTTATCGTTTGTCTCCTACTCGGCTTCTGCGCCGGCATGCTCAACTTGATGCGGGCGTCCGGAGCGGTCAAACCGCCCAAGTACGACGACAAACGGTGACGGACCCTTGAGCTTCGACGGCCGAACGGCAGTGGACAACAGCGAACCTTCAAGAGCGGATCATGGCGAGCCCGATCGAACAATTCCAGATCACGCCCCTTATTCCGGTCATCAACTTCACCAATTCATCCCTGTTCATGCTCGGCACCACCGCGGTGATCGTGGGCGGGCTCCTGCTGGCGACCCGCAAGCGCGCCGTCGTGCCTGGGCGGGGGCAGTCCATCGCCGAGATTCTGCATGATTTCGTGGCCGGCACCCTGACCGACGCCACCGGCCAGGAGGGGATGAAGTTCTTCCCCCTGGTGTTCTCCCTCTTCATGTTCGTGCTGACGGCGAACCTGCTCGGCATGATCCCAGGCTTCTTCACGGTGACGAGCCACATCATCGTCACCTTCGCGTTGGCCATGCTGGTGATCGGCACCGTGGTGGTCTACGGCATCGTCAAGCACGGCCTGCACTTCTTCGGGCTGTTCGTGCCGTCCGGCGTGCCCGTCTGGCTCCTGCCCTTCATCGTCGTCATCGAGCTCATCTCGTTCCTGTCGCGCCCGATCTCGCTCTCCTTGCGCCTCTTCGCAAACATGCTTGCGGGACACATCGCGCTCAAGGTTTTCGCCGGTTTCGTCGTTGCGCTCCTGGGCGCCGGCGGGGCTCTGTCGATCCTCGCTCCGCTGCCGCTTCTCATGGCGGTTGCTCTCATGGCGCTCGAGTTCCTCGTCGCCGCCCTGCAGGCCTACGTCTTCACAGTGTTGACCTGCATCTACCTTAACGACGCGCTGCACCCGGGCCACTAGGTCGGCGCTCTCGTTAACACCCCTCCCCTTCCCTCCCGATCACACAGCCTACTCTAGGAGATCACAATGGATCCGATTGCTTTCAAGTACCTCGGCGCGGGCCTCGCCTGCATCGGCATGGGCCTCGCCGCCATGGGCGTCGGCAACATCTTCGGCAACTTCCTCTCGGGCGCCCTGCGCAACCCGTCGGCGGCCGACAGCCAGTTCGCCCGCGCCTTCATCGGCGCGGCGCTTGCGGAAGGTCTCGGCATCTTCTGCCTCGTCGTCGCTCTCGTTCTGCTCTTCACCTAATCTCAAGGCAGTGATCGGGAGGCTGGGGCGCGTCGCCCTTCGCCTCGACAGGAGTGACGGCGGCGATCCGCCGTCATTCGTTGTTTCTCAGGCATCGTGCGAAGAAGTGGCCTTCGGTTCTCGCAAACCACGATGCGACGACACGAGAGACGGGCGCCCGTTCCGATCCCATCGGAAGGCGCCCGCCCCTCACATGTTCATCCTTTGAGGATCTGCACCATGGCTCAGGCTCAAACGACCCATGCCGCAACGGAAGCGCCCGGCGGCGCTCATGAGGATGTCGGCTTTCCGCCCTTCGCGACGGAAACCTTCGGCGGCCAGCTCCTCTGGCTCGCGATCACCTTCGTGGTGCTCTACACCCTGATGTCCCGGCTGGTCCTGCCGCGCCTCACCGGCATCATCGA
>DASQTM010000506.1:0-2751 GCA_035641875.1 Microvirga sp.
GCGGGCGAGACCACGGTGATGCGCATGACCGCGGCCTATTCCATGTTCGTCAACGGCGGACGCCGCATCAAGCCGACCCTGATCGATCAGATCCAGGATCGGGCCGGACGGACGATCTATCGCCACGACGACCGCAAATGCACCGAGTGCGAAACGGCCAAATGGGACGGGGGCGCTCCGCCCAAGCTGACCGACACAAGGGAGCAGGTGCTCGATCCGCTCACCGCCTACCAGATGACCTCGATCCTGGAAGGCGTCGTGCAGCGCGGCACGGCCCAGACCGTCAAGGCGGTGGGCAAGCCGCTTGCCGGCAAGACCGGAACGACCAACGACGCCAAGGATGTGTGGTTCGTGGGCTTCTCGCCCGATCTGGCGGTGGGGGTCTTCCTCGGCTTCGACCAGCCGAAGTCCTTGGGCAACGCGGCCACGGCCGGCCAATATGCCGCGCCGGTCTTCCGCGACTTCATGCAGATGGCCCTCAAGGACAAGCCTGCGACGCCGTTCCGGGTGCCGCCGGGGATCAAGCTGATCCGCGTCAACGCCTCCACCGGCATGCGCGCCGGACAGGGCGAGGGCGGCGGGACCATCCTCGAGGCCTTCAAGCCCGGTACGACGCCGCCCGACACCTATGCCCCGCCGGCCGAGGCGGAGATCCCGCAGGCGGAAGCCTCGCCGGCGGCCCAGCGGGCGGTGGGCGTTGGAACCGGCGGGTTGTATTGATCCGGCCCGCCTGCATCCCCATACAGAGAGAGCCCTCCTGACCCGAAGGCGGGCTCTCCTTTACACCGCGCGGCGCTGCCCGTAAGACGCCGCAGGATCACCACGGACAACTCATCGCCCATGCGCGCCGAAATCCAACATCTCGTAGACGAGACCAAGCAGTCAGTCGGGCTGCTGAGGAGGCATCTTTGACTGGGACAACGCCCAGCGACGCCTCGCCGAACTGAACGCCCAGGCCGAAGGCCCCGACCTCTGGAACGATGCGGACGCCGCCCAGAAGATCATGCGCGAGCGCACCGCCCTGGAGGACCAGATTTCCGCCATCCGGCGCCTGGAGCAGGAGCTTGACGACGCCATCACGCTGATCGAGCTCGGCGACATGGAGGGCGATGAAGGCAGCGTCAAGGAGGGCGAGGAGGCGATCCGCGCCCTCCAGGCCGAGGCGGCCCGCCGCCAGGTCGAGACCCTGCTCTCGGGCGAGGCCGACGGCAACGACACCTATGTGGAAGTGCATTCCGGGGCCGGCGGCACCGAGAGCCAGGATTGGGCCAACATGCTCCAGCGCATGTACGCCCGCTGGGCCGAGCGCCGGAAGTACAAGGTCGAGCTTCTCGAAATCACCGACGGCGACGAGGCCGGGATCAAGAGCGCCACGCTCCTGATCAAGGGGCACAACGCCTATGGCTGGCTGAAAACTGAATCCGGCGTGCACCGGCTGGTGCGCATCTCGCCTTACGATTCCAACGCCCGCCGCCACACCAGCTTCGCGTCCGTGTGGGTCTATCCGGTGGTGGACGACCGCATCAACATCGAGGTCAAGGAATCCGACTGCCGCATCGACACCTTCCGGTCCTCGGGCGCGGGCGGCCAGCACGTGAACACCACCGACTCGGCGGTGCGCATCACCCACATTCCCAGCGGCATCGTGGTGGCCTGCCAGCAGGAACGCTCCCAGCACAAGAACCGGGCCACCGCCTGGAACATGCTGCGCGCCCGTCTCTACGAAGCCGAGCTGAAGAAGCGCGAGGAGAAAGCCAGCGCCGAGGCTGCCGCCAAGACCGATATCGGCTGGGGCCACCAGATCCGCTCCTACGTGCTCCAGCCCTACCAGATGGTGAAGGACCTGCGCACGGGGGCCCAGTCCACGAGCCCGCAGGACGTGCTCGACGGCGACCTCGACCCCTTCATGGAAGCCTCGCTGGCCCAGCGCGTCTATGGCGGCGCCGATGAGGTCGAGGATATCGATTAGAGCATGATCGAAGAGCACGGATGCCTCGCCCGCGGGCGAGGCATTCTTGAAACGCGCGTCGCGATTCTTACACGATCAGGAAGTCCGAGGCGCTGATCGTATACAGGCCCAGGATCTTCGCGAAACGCACAGGAGCCGCCGAGCCCGAACCATCCGGGTCGTAATAGGCAACTCGCTCGCCGACATTATCGAAGATGATCCTATCATCCGCTTCTTCCGCAGTGGTCCCATCCACGAAAGCCTCTTTGCTCAGGAAGCCCGCTTCGAGGGCGGTGAAGACCCATGAGGACAGGACGATCATGTCATAATCCCAGCCGTTGCCGAAATCGGTGATCTGGACGACATCGTCGGCCCCGTTGAACCCGGTGTCGAACACGAACCTGTCGCTGCCTTGACCCCCTGTCAGTATATCGCTGCCCGTCCCTCCGTGCAGAGTGTCGTCGCCGGCGTCGCCGTTCAAGACATCGTTGCCGGCATCTCCATGCAGCGTGTCGTTACCCTCTCCGCCGCTCAAGACATCGTTGTCGGCGTCTCCGTACAGGGCGTCGTCTTCAACTCCAGCGTTCAAGGTGTCGGCGCCTCCGTGCAGGGTGTCGTCGCCCCAGCCACTGCTCAAGCGATCGTTGCCCACATCCCCGTAGAGAAGGTCGTCGTCATCGCCGCCGCTCAAGCGATCGTTGCCCAAACCCCCGTAGAGAAGGTCGTTGCCCTCGCCACCGCTCAGGAGGTCATTCCCAATATCCCCATACAGAGCATCGTCGCCGTTGAAGCCGTAGATCTTG
>DASQTM010000507.1:0-2905 GCA_035641875.1 Microvirga sp.
CTCCCACTCCTCCCCACAAGCGGGAGGAGGGCTTCCGTTGCGGGTGTGAATGGATCCCCTTCCCTCGCCTGCGGCTCGCCGGTCCGATCCGAAGGATCGGCGGGATGACACCTGTACCTACAGCCTCAGTGTCATTCTGCCGGTTCTTCGAACCGGACGGGCCGGAGCGAAGCGGAGGGTCGGGACGAAGTCCCGCAGAAGGGAATCCACACCGCCGCCCTCGCAGACGGCACCACAGGTTTCCCTCCCCCTTGTGGGGAGGTGAGCGCGAAGCGCCGGGTGGGGGTGTTGGCGCTGGTCTCTGATAGGCTATCGCTCACACCCCCACCTCCACCTCCTCCCCACAAGGGGGAGGAGAGCCTGTCGCGCTTTGTGAGCCAGACTCTGAGGAGCCTGCGCAGCAGGCGTCTCGAAGGATCGTCCAGAAGGCGCAGGAAACGCGACAGGTCCCCTCTCCCGAGTGGGAGAGGGGTTAGGCGCGGAGCCTCACGCAAACGTGTTCACCCGCGCCCGACGAAGGGCATCTTGGTGGCCATGACGGTCATGTTCAGCACGTTGGCGTCAAGCGGCAGGCCTGCCATGTAGACCACCGCGTCCGCCACATGCTTCGGGTCGATGGTCGGCTCGGGCGCAACGCTCCCGTTGGCCTGGAGCGCGCCGGTCTGGATTCGCGCGGTCATGTCGGTGGCGGCGTTGCCGATGTCGATCTGGCCGCAGGCGATGTCGTAAGGCCGCCCGTCGAGGGAGGTGGACTTGGTCAGCCCAAGGACCGCGTGCTTCGTCGCCGTATAGGGGGCCGAAAGCGGGCGCGGCGCATAGGCCGAGACCGAGCCGTTGTTGATGATGCGCCCGCCCCGCGGGTCCTGCGCCTTCATGATCCGGAAGGCCTCCTGGGTGCAGAGAAAGGCCCCGGTCAGGTTGGTGTCGACCACGTTGCGCCATTGCTCCAGGGACAGTTCCTCCAGGGGAATCGGCGGCGCGCCGGTGCCGGCGTTGTTCACCAGAAGGTCGAGCCGGCCGAAGGTCTCCTTCGTCTGCGCGAAGAGCGCCGCGACGGAGGACGGATCGGTGATGTCGGTCGGGACCAGGAGGGTCGAGCCTTCGGAGCCCCCGATCTCCCGCGCGGCGGCTTCGAGGGCGTCCTTGCGCCGCCCGGCCATCGCGACCCTGTAGCCCGCATTCAGAAGGCCGGCCGAGATGGCCTTGCCCACCCCGGTTCCCGCGCCCGTCACGATGGCGATCTTGAGGTTCTCGGCCATTCCCGCTTCTTCCCTTGTCAATATGTTGCGCGCCCGCCGGAGACGTCGAAGACGCCCCCGGTGGTGAACGAGCATTCCTCGCTGGCGAGCCAGCAGATCAGGGCCGTCACCTCCTCCACCGTCCCGAACCGTCCGATGGGGATTTTCGAGAGCATGAAGTCGATGTGGCTCTGGCTCATCTGGTCGAAGATCGGCGTGCGCACCGCCGCCGGGGTGACGCAGTTCACGGTGATGTTGTTCTTGGCCAATTCCTTGCCGAGGGACTTGGTCAGGCCGATCACCGCCGCCTTGGAGGCGCTGTAGGCGGAGGCGTTCGGATTGCCTTCCTTGCCGGCGATGGACGCCACATTGACGATGCGGCCATAGCCGCCCGACAGCATCGCGGGCACGACGGCGCGGTTGCAGTAGAACAGGCCGTTGAGGTTGACGTCGATCACCTGACGCCAGGCCTCGACCGGATATTCCCAGGCCGTGACATTGGGTCCGGTGATGCCGGCGCTCGCCACCAGGATGTCGATGCCGCCGAGCGTCGAGAGTGTCCTGTCACAGGCGGCCTGCACGGCGTTCGGGTCGGCGATGTCCACCTGGACTCCCGTCGCCCCTTCGCCGGCCGCCTCCCGGGCGGCCGCGAGCGCATCGGGGCTGCGGTCCCAGATGGCGACCTGGGCGCCCTCTGCAATGAGCCTCTTGCTCACCCCGAGCCCGATGCCGGACGCTCCCCCGGTCACGACGGCCCTGCGCCCCTCGAATCGTCTGCCGCTCATGGCGCTTCTCCTTGTGCCTGATCAGGCTTCGAACCGGCCGCCCAGATCATCCTCGATATGGATGCGGATGATGTCGTCGAAGCTCTTCTCGGCCTTGAACCCGAGGCCCTCGGCGCGGCTCGCGTCGAAGCGGCGGGGCCAGCCCTCGACGATGCGCATGATGGTCGGATCGGGCTCGCGGCGGATGCGCGCCGCAACCTTGTCCCCGGCGATGCGGCGCAGGGACTCGATCTGCTCCGCCACCGTGACCGAGACGCTCGGCATGGTCAGGTTGCGCCTTGCGCCGAGCCTGTCCCCGTCGAGGGAGGCCGCGTGCATGAGGAAGCCCACGGCGGAGCGGGGCGAGGCATGGGAATGCCGCACGTCCTCCGGCACGGGCAGCACCGCCTCCTGCCCGCTCAACGGCTCGCGGATGATGCCCGAGAAGAAGCCGGAGGCCGCCTTGTTCGGCTTGCCCGGCCTGACGCAGATGGTGGGAAGCCGGATGCCGATGCCGTCGAAGAAGCCGCGGCGGGTGTAATCCGCCAGCAGGAGCTCGCCGATGGCCTTCTGGGCTCCGTAGCTGGTGAGCGGCGTCAGGAAGAACTCGTCGCCGATGGCCTCCGGGAAAGGCGCTCCGAACACCGCGATCGAGGAGGTGAAGACGACGCGCGGGCAATAGCCGCCGCCGATGAGCCGGATGGCGTCGAAGAGGAAGCGGGTTCCGTCGAGATTGATTCGATAGCCCTTGTCGAAATCCGCCTCGGCCTCGCCGGACACGATGGCGGCGAGGTGGAAGATCGTGTCGGGGCGGCTCGCCACCAGCTTTTCCGCCTCGCCGGGTTGGGAGAAGTCCGATGTGAGCGTCGTCACCTCGAAGGGCGCATTTTGCGGAGCCGTGGG
>DASQTM010000508.1:0-2603 GCA_035641875.1 Microvirga sp.
GGCGATTGATCATGGATGAGCGCATGTGTCTGTGGAAAGGACGCACCCCTACCGACCAAGGTGGCAGGATTAAGTCCCTCTTATCCTCTTGAGAAATCTTCGTCAGCCGTCAAACTAGGCGCACACACAGGCGCGGCCAGACAGCGCCGGTAAAGATAGGGAGTACGCCATGCACAGAAAAGTTATGCGCCGCCTCATGGGCGCCGCGACGGCCCTTGCCCTTGCGGGAGCCGCCCTTCCGGCCCAGGCCCAGGATTTCATCAACGTGCTCACCGGCGGCACCTCGGGGGTCTATTATCCCCTCGGCGTCGCCCTGTCCAAGGTCTTCAGCGAGAAGGTTCAGGGCAGCCGCCCCTCTGTTCAGGCCACCAAGGCCTCGGTGGAGAACCTCACCCTCCTGCAGCAGGGCAAGGGCGAGATCGGCTTCACCCTCGGCGACAGCCTGGCCATGGGCTGGGCGGGCGACGAGGAGGCCGGGTTCAAGGGCAAGCTCGACAAGCTGCGCGGCATGACGGCCATCTATCCCAACTACATCCAGGTGGTGGCCACCAAGGAATCCGGCATCAAGTCCCTGGCGGACCTGAAGGGCAAGCGCCTCTCCGTCGGCGCCCCGAAATCCGGCACCGAGCTTAACGCCCGGGCGATCCTCGGGGGCGCGGGCCTGTCCTACAAGGACCTCGGCAAGGTCGAGTACCTGCCCTTCGGCGAGTCCGTCGAGCTCATGAAGAACCGCCAGCTCGACGCGACCCTGCAATCCGCGGGCCTCGGCGTGTCCTCCATCCGGGATCTGGCCACCTCGGTGCCGATCGTGGTGGTGGAGATCCCCGCCGCCGTGGTGGACAAGGTGGGCTCGCCCTACGTGAAGGTCTCGATCCCGGCCAACACCTACGAGGGCCAGACCGCGGCCGTGCCCACCGCGGCGGTCGTCAACTACCTCGTGACCCATTCGGGCGTGAAGGATGAGACGGTCTACCAGATGACCAAGGCGATCTATGAAAGCCTGCCGGATCTCGCCGCGGCGCATGCGGCCGCCAAGGACATCAAGCTGGAGAGCGCCCTGGCCGGCATGCCGGTTCCCATGCATCCGGGCGCGCAGCGCTACTTCGACGAGAAGGGCGTGAAGAAGCCGGGGTCCTAAGTCCCGACGGCATTGACTAACGGGCCGGGGCAGATGAACTGCTCCGGCTTTTTCATGGCAAGAAGAATTCCGTTCAGGAGACGCCGCCGATGAGCCAGGGTGCGAACACGTCCGATCTCGCCCAGATGGAAGCGCCGTCCGAATCCGTGAACCCGGAGCACGGGCTGCCGGAGAGCTTCGGCGAGGGGCTCCTCGGCAGGCTCCTGTTCTGGATCGCCGTCTCGTTCTCCACCTTTCAGATCGTCACCTCGTTCGGCGTTCCCCTCGACCGGCCGTTTCTGGCCGGCCTGACCCTGAACCATTTTCTCGCCGTCGCCATGGTCGCCTGGGCCGCATGGCTTGTCGTGCAGGGCCTGCGCAGGCGCAACGTCGCCGATGGCGTGCTGGCCTGGCTCGCCGTCGCGGCGGCCTTCGGGCTGATCCTGGGGTTCGGCGGCAGCGTTCCAAGCCAGGTGGTGCGGGCGAACCATGTGGGCTTCCTGTGCCTCGTGGCCGGAGCGATGATCGCCAACCACCGGGCGGGCTCGTCCGCCCTTCGGGCCGTCGGCTGGATCGTCGGCCTCGCGGGCTTCGGCGCGGGTCTCTATCAATGGGCGTTCTACAACGATCTGGTGATCCGCTCCGGCGACCTCACCTCGGCGGATCTCGCGGTCGGCATCGCGGCGCTGGTCATCCTGATCTATCTCGTCTGGCGGGTCATGGGCCCGGCGCTCCCCATCGTGGCCGGCCTGTTCCTGTCCTACTGCCTCCTCGGCAACTATCTGCCTGCGCCCCTCGACCATCGCGGCTATTCGCTCGAGCAGGTCATCGAGCACATGTCCTTCGGAACGGAGGGCATCTACGCCACGCCGACCCTGGTCTCGGCCACCTACATCTTCCTGTTCATCCTGTTCGGCGCCTTCATGGAGAAGGCCGGCGTCATCGATTTCTTCAACGACATCTCCATGGCGATCTTCGGCGACAAGCAGGGCGGCCCCGGCAAGGTCTGCGTGGCCTCCTCGGCCCTGATGGGCACCGTGTCGGGCTCGGGCGTCGCCAACGTGGTGGCGTCGGGCCAGTTCACCATTCCCCTGATGAAGCGCTTCGGCTTCTCCTCCGCCTTCGCGGGCGGCGTGGAGGCGACCTCGTCCATGGGCGGCCAGATCATGCCGCCGGTCATGGGCGCGGTGGCCTTCATCATGGCCGAGACCATCGACGTGCCCTACGCGAAGATCGTGGAGGCGGCGATCATTCCGGCCGTCCTCTATTTCGCCGCCTGCTATCTGGCGGTGCATCTCGAGGCCGGCAAGCGCAACCTCCATGGATTGCCTAAGAACGAACTGCCCAGTGCCTGGACCGAGCTGAAGAAGAACTGGTTCCTGATCACACCGCTCGGCGTTCTCGTTTACCTGCTCTTTGCGGGCTACACCCCGCTTTTTGCCGGAGCGGTCGGCCTGTCCCTGACGGTTGCGCTGATCCTGGGAAC
>DASQTM010000509.1:0-7934 GCA_035641875.1 Microvirga sp.
CAGAAGCGTGTTGGGGAAAGGCATGAAGAGTTCCGGTGAGGTTTGCATTGTTGGGTTGCAGGAGGACCAGTCATACGAAAAGGGCTTCCCCCCGGAAGCCCTTTCTCGTCCCGATCAGACCTGCCGGACCGCGCCTTTCGCGGCGCTCGTCGCCAGCAGGGCGTAGGCCCTGAGGGCCGCCGTCACCTTGCGCTTGCGCGGGGCTGCGGGCTGCCAGCCCTTTTGGTTCTGCTCGGCGCGGCGGCGCTCCAGCTCCGCCTCGTCCACGGCGAGCTCGATGCGGCGGTTGGGGATGTCGATGTCGATCCGGTCGCCGTCCTGCACGAGGCCGATGGTTCCGCCTTCCGCCGCTTCCGGCGAGGCATGGCCGATGGACAGCCCCGAGGTGCCGCCGGAGAAGCGCCCGTCGGTGATGAGCGCGCAGGCCTTGCCGAGGCCCTTCGATTTCAGGTAGCTCGTGGGATAGAGCATCTCCTGCATGCCGGGGCCGCCGCGCGGTCCCTCGTAGCGGATCACCACCACGTCGCCTGCCGCGACCTTGCCGTTGAGGATGCCGTCCACGGCGGCGTCCTGGCTCTCGAAGACCTTTGCGGGGCCGGAGAATTTCAGGATGCTCTCGTCCACGCCCGCGGTCTTCACGATGCAGCCGTCGACGGCGAGGTTGCCGAACAGCACCGCAAGGCCGCCGTCCTTGGAGAAGGCGTGCTCTGCGTCGCGGATCACGCCGGCCTCGCGGTCCGTGTCGACGCTGTCGTAGCGGCTCGACTGGCTGAAGGCCACCTGCGTCGGCACCCCGCCGGGAGCCGCGCTGAAGAACTCGTGCACGGCCTGGCTGCCGGAGCGCTTCACGTCCCAGCGGTCGAGGGCGTCCCTCATGGTCTCGGCGTGAACGGTGTTGACCGAGGTGTCGAGCAGTCCGGCGCGGTCGAGTTCGCCCAGGATGCCCATGATGCCGCCGGCCCGGTGCACGTCTTCCATGTGCACGTTGGCGATGGCGGGCGCGACCTTGCACAGCACCGGCACGCGGCGCGACAGGCGGTCGATGTCCGCCATGGTGAAGGGCACCTCGGCCTCGTGGGCCGCCGCCAGCAGGTGGAGCACCGTGTTGCTCGACCCGCCCATGGCGATGTCGAGCGTCATGGCGTTCTCGAAAGCCGCGAAACTGGCGATGGAGCGGGGCAGCACGCTCGGGTCGTCCTGCTCGTAGTAGCGGCGCGCCAGATCGACGATCAGATGCCCGGCCTCCACGAAGAGGCGGCGGCGGTCGGCGTGGGTGGCGAGCGTGGAGCCGTTGCCCGGCAGGGACAGGCCCAGCGCCTCCGTGAGGCAGTTCATGGAATTGGCCGTGAACATGCCCGAGCACGAGCCGCAGGTGGGGCAGGCGGAGCGCTCGATAGCCTTGATGTCCTCGTCCGCAATACTGTCGTCCGCGGCCGCCACCATGGCGTCCACCAGGTCGAGCTTCCTGGTCACGCCGTTGAGCAGAACCTTGCCGGCTTCCATCGGCCCGCCGGAGACGAACACCGCCGGGACGTTCAGGCGCATGGCGGCCATGAGCATGCCGGGGGTGATCTTGTCGCAATTGGAGATGCACACCATGGCGTCGGCGCAATGGGCGTTGACCATGTATTCCACGGAATCGGCGATCAGCTCCCGGGAGGGCAGGGAGTAGAGCATGCCGTCATGGCCCATGGCGATGCCGTCATCCACCGCGATGGTGTTGAACTCCTTGGCGACGCCGCCCGCCTGCTCGATCTCCCGCGCCACGAGCTGGCCCAGGTCCTTGAGGTGGACGTGGCCCGGCACGAACTGGGTGAAGGAGTTCACCACGGCGATGATCGGCTTGCCGAAATCCGAATCCTTCATGCCCGTGGCCCGCCAGAGGCCGCGAGCGCCCGCCATGTTGCGGCCGTGGGTGGTCGTGCGTGAGCGATAGGCTGGCATGGCTTCCTCGTATACTTTGGGCCTTGTTCAACCGAAATTGCGCGACTTGCAAGGAAAAATGCCATTCCTTGTCGTTGACGCTGGTCTGCCGCAAGCTCATTGCGTGCGGCCATGCTTTCAGGCGCGGTGGGAGATCCAAGGACCATCATGAGCATATCGGCTTCGGACCAGCCCCTGCGCCGGATCGTCGCGATCGTGGCGGCGCTCAACCTGAGCTATTTCGGCATCGAGTTCGCGGTGGCGCTGGCCATCGGTTCGGTGTCCCTGTTCGCCGACAGCATCGACTTCCTGGAGGACGCCTCGGTCAACCTCCTGATCCTCCTGGCCCTGGGGTTCGGGCCAGGAGCGCGAGCGCGAGTCGGCATGGCGCTGGCGGCCATCCTGCTCGTGCCGGGTCTCGCCACCCTGTGGATGGCCTGGCAGAAGTTCTCCCTGCCGGCGCCGCCCGCGCCGCTGCCCCTGTCCCTCGCCGGCGCCGGGGCGCTGATGGTCAACCTGGCCTGCGCCTTCCTGCTCGCCCGCTACCGCCGCCACGGCGGCAGCCTCACCAGGGCGGCCTTTCTCTCCGCCCGCAACGACGCCTATGCCAACGTGGCCATCGTGGCGGCAGGCCCGGTCACGGCCGCCACCCTGTCGGCCTGGCCCGATCTCATCGTCGGTCTTGCAATTGCGGCCATGAACGCCGATGCGGCCCGGGAGGTCTGGGAGGTCGCCCGCGAGGAGCACAAGGCGGCCTGACCCTGCCGCCAAGCTGAAACGGCTCAGCCGCGAGGCGCGTTGTCCCGGCTGATCCCAACGGAAACGCGCAGGAGGCCGACATGCTGACGGAAACCGAAATGGACGCCCCGGCCCATCTGCAATACGAGCCCATCGGCGCCGGGGGCAGCCCCGGCCACCCCAGCGACGTGAGGGAATTCCCGTCGCTCCGCGAGGCGGTGCACTGGGCCATGAACAACGAGGCGCCGGCCGGAATGCAGACGGTGATCCGCGCCGCCTCCGGGGCCGTGCTCGGGCCAAGGCACCTGGAAGAGATCTGGTCGAGCCTCCAGGGACCCTGAGGGCCTCTCCTAGATCCACCCCAGGCTCAGGCCCCCGACCGCGAGATAGCGGGCCGTCTTGGCGAGCGCCACGAGCAGGATGAAGACCGGCAGGGATTCCCTCATGATCCCGGCCACGATGGTCAGAGGGTCGCCGATCACCGGCACCCAGCTCAAGAGCAGCGTCCAGCGCCCATAGCGGTGATACCAGGCTTCGGCCTTGGCCATCTGCTCGCGCCGGATGGGAAACCAGCGCCGGCCCTCGAAATGGGCCAGGAAGCGCCCCAGGAACCAGTTCGCGATGGAGCCCAGCGTATTGCCGAGGCTCGCCGCGAGGATGAGCAGCCACCACGCGTAATGCTCCGCCAGCAGCATCCCGAACAGCACGGCCTCCGACTGGAACGGGAAGATGGTGGCCGACAGGAAGGATGCGGCGAAGAGAGCGCCGTATTCGGCAAGATGCGGCATGGGGGCGGATCGCTCCGGCGAGCTTGGGGAGGCAAGCCCTTACCACGCCGCGTCGTGTCTGCCGATCCGCTCCGGCGAATGGGGATTGATCCGGTGTGCAGGCGCAGGAGGATGCGGCCCGAGCCGTCGGAAAGCCTAGAAGCTCAAGCCCCACATGATGAGGAGGCCCACCACGCCGATGGCCGCGATGCCTAAGAAAGCCAACCAAGGGTGCTTCCGCGCCGGACCCATATCCCCGAACATGGCGTTCTCCATTCAAGGGAAATCCTATCGGGCCAATGTGCTCGGAATGAGACCTCACGGGCATTGTGGTGCGCCGACCCGATCCGGCCGAGCCCTCTCTGGCGCACCGACCGCTTGCGCCGGGTGCTCTCCTTGGACTACGTGAGCGGCATCCCCGCCGCGTCGTTCATCCCAGCATCGAGCGCGGCCGTGCCCTGTGAGGAAGGCGTCCCTTGGATCAGTTCGACGTTGTGGTGATCGGCGCCGGGGCCGCCGGCATGATCTGCGCGGCGGAAGCCGGCAAGCGCGGGCGCTCGGTGTTGGTCGTCGACCATGCGCCAAAGCCCGGCGAGAAGATCCGCATCTCGGGCGGCGGGCGCTGCAACTTCACCAACCTCAACACGTCGCCCGCCCAGTTCATCTCCCGCAACCCGAGCTTCGCCATCTCGGCCCTGCGCCGCTACACGCGACGGGACTTCATCGCCCTCGTGGAGCGCCACGGCATCGCCTATCACGAGAAGACCCTGGGCCAGCTCTTCTGCGACGGCTCATCGCGGCAGATCGTCGATCTCCTGCTGGGCGAGATGCGGGAGGCGGGCGTAAGGCTTCGCCTCGGCACGCCTGTTGAGACCGTTGAGAGGGATGGGGAGGGCTTCCTCCTGCGGCTCCCGACGGGCGCGGTGGGGTGCCGCTCCCTGGTGGTGGCGACGGGGGGCAAGTCGATCCCCAAGATGGGCGCGACCGGCTTCGGCTACGATCTCGCGCGGCAATTCGGCCTCGCCGTGGTGGAGACGCGCCCGGCCCTTGTGCCGCTGACCCTTGAGCCCACCCTGCTGGAGCGCCTTGCCCCCCTGGCGGGCGTGGCGGTGGATGCGGTGGCGGCCTGCGGCAGGACCAGCTTCGCGGAGGCGATGCTCTTCACCCACAGGGGCCTGAGCGGCCCGGCGATCCTGCAGATCTCATCCTATTGGCGCGAGGGCGACGAGATCGCCCTGTCGCTGCTGCCGGGGGTGAACCTGTTCGAGGAATTGCGCGCGGCGAGGGCGCAAAACGGGCGGCAGGCCTTGCAGACGGCGCTATCGGCCTTTCTGCCCAAACGGCTGGCGCAGATGGTCGCCGATGGCGAGAGGGGGCCCGCCAACCTGGCGGATTATTCCGACAAGCGCCTGCGCGGGATCGAGGAGGCGGTGAACCGGTGGCGCTTCAAGCCTGCGGGTTCGGAGGGCTACCGCACGGCGGAGGTGACCCTGGGCGGCGTGGACACACGCGAGCTCGATTCCCGCACCATGGAAGCCAAGGCCGTGCCGGGCCTCTACTTCATCGGCGAGGTGGTGGACGTGACCGGCTGGCTCGGCGGCTACAATTTCCAATGGGCTTGGTCCTCGGGCTGGTGCGCCGGTCAGGCGGCGTGAGCGGCTGCGGACGCCGCAGGGCGGACCGGTTGGACCTTGCCCTTGTGGCCATCGGGGTTATCTCCACCCCGGACCGGACGCCGCCGGAGTGGCGCCCGTCCCCATAGTCCTGCATCTTTCACAGCCATTTTCCGGAGATCCCCCATGCAGCAGCGTCGCCTTGGCTCCTTGCAAGTGTCCGCCCTCGGCCTCGGCTGCATGGGCATGTCGGAATTCTACGGCGGCCGCGACGAAGGCGAGGCCGTCGCCACGATCCATCGCGCCATCGAGCTCGGCGTGACTTTCCTCGACACCGCCGACATGTACGGCGTCGGGCGCAACGAGGAGCTGGTGGGCCGGGCCATCGGCGACCGGCGCGACAAGGTGGTGGTCGCCACCAAGTTCGGCAACGTGCGGGCTCCCGACGGAACGCGACTCGGCATCAGCGGAAAGCCCGATTACGTGCGCGAGGCCTGCGACGCCAGCCTGCGGCGGCTCAAGGTGGACGTGATCGACCTCTACTACCAGCACCGGGTCGATCCGGACACGCCCATCGAGGATACGGTGGGGGCGATGGCCGATCTCGTGCGCCAGGGCAAGGTGCGCCATCTCGGCCTCTCCGAGGCGGGACCGCAGACCATCCGCCGCGCCCATGCGGTTCATCCGATCACCGCCTTGCAGACGGAATATTCCCTGTGGAGCCGCGATCCCGAGGACGAGCTGCTCGCCACCGTGCGCGAGCTCGGCATCGGCTTCGTGCCCTATTCGCCTCTCGGGCGCGGGTTCCTCACCGGGCAGATCAAGAGCCCCGACGATCTCGACCCGGACGATTTCCGCCGCGACTCGCCGCGCTTCCAGGGCGAGAACTTCCAGAAGAACCTCGACCTCGTGCGCGAGATCGAGGCCATCGCCCGCGAGAAGGGCTGCACGCCCGCGCAGCTGGCGCTGGCCTGGGTGCTGGCGCAGGGCGACGATATCGTGCCGATCCCCGGCACCAAGCGGCGGCGCTACCTGGAGGAGAACGTGGGCGCCCTCGACGTGAAACTCACGTCGGAAGACCTGGAGCGGATCGACCGCATCATCCCGCCCGGCGCAGCAGCCGGAACCCGCTATGCGGCCCCGGCGATGCAGATGCTCGGGCGTTAGCGCGACGCTCCTGAGAGTCTGGCTCCCCACTCGTGCCTCATCCTTCGAGACGCCGCTGCGCGGCTCCTCAGGATGAGGTCGAGGGCGTCATGAGCCAGGCTCTGAGGCGGGCAGGGACTCCAGCGCGCCCGCCTCGTCGATGCGCCGGACCAAGTCGTCCACTTCCTCCTCCGTCTGATAGAGGCCGAAGCCGAGGCGCAGGCGTCGGCCGCGCACGTCTGTGACGACGCGCAGCTCCTGCAGGTCGCGATGGATCGCGGGCGCGTTGTCGGTCTCGAAGGTGAGGAAGTTGCCGCGCCGGGTCTCGCCCACTGGCGGCACCAATGCGGCGCTCCTGAACATGGCGCTGCCCGCGACGCGCTGGAGAAAGCTCTGTTGGAGCGCGCCGGCATGGGCCTGGACGATGGCGGGCGTGATCCCCTCATCCTTGAGCCAGCGCATCACCGCGTTGAAGCGGTAGAGGCCGGAAGGGTCGAAGGTCGCGCCCATGAAGCGCCAGCCGTCGGGACTGTAGGCCACCTGCCCGTCATGCGCCTTCGACAGGCTGCCGAAGGCCGCATACCAGCCCGTGTCCTGCGGGCGCGGGCCCCATCCGGGCGGGCAATGCATGAAGCATGCGCCTTCGCCCGCCATGGCGTATTTGTAGCCGCCCGCAAGGTAGAAAGCGCGGTGGGCGATAGGGGCCAGATCCGTCGGCCGCGCCATGAAGCCGTGATAGCCGTCGATCACCATCATGGCCCTGCCGCCAGCGGCCTCCGTGAGTTCCCGCACATCCGCCGCGAAACCGGAATTGAAGAAGACCTGGCTGACGAAGACGAGGTCGTGATCGGCCTGCGCGGCCGAGAGAAGGCGATCCTCGAAGGTGGAAAACGGCTCCACAGGCACGCGGGTGACGGCGACGGTTCCGTCCTCCTCCAGGCGCGCGATCTGGCGCGAGAACGAGTGGAACTCGCCGTCGGACGCGAGGATGCGGATCGGCCTGCTGTCAAAACACGAGAGGATACGCTTGAGGAATTCGTGCGTGTTCGGCGCGACCGCAGTCGTGGATGAATCCGGCAGGTTGAGATGCCCCGCCACATGGGCGCGGAACTCCTCGAACACCGGGCCGAGGATGTGCTCCCACTTGTCGTCCACGAGACGGGCCGCATCGTCCCAGGCCCGGAGCTGCGCGTCGCGGGTTACGTCCGGCCAGGGATGGTGGCTGTGCGCGGCGAAGTGCAGGCGGTCCGGCTCGGCGTTGAGGAAGCGGGAGAAATGGGAGCGCAGATCGAGCATGGTTGCCGGCCCTGTTACAGCTTGGTCCTGACCGACCAGAGCTCGGGGAAGAAGTATTTTTCGAGCGCATGGCGCAGGTAGCCGACCCCGGAGCTGCCGCCGGTGCCGCCTCGCATGCCGATGATGCGCTCGACGGTCTTCATGTGCCGGAAGCGCCATTGCTGGAACGAGTCCTCCAGATCGACCAGCTCCTCGGCAAGTTCGTAGAGGTCGAAATGCTCATCGGAATGGCGGTAGATCTCCTCCCAGGCCGCCTCCACAGCCGGATGGGCCGCATAGGGCTGCGTCACGTCGCGGTCGAGCACCTCCGCAGGAAGCGCGTAGCCGCGCCGCGCCAGCAGGCGCAAGGCCTCGTCATAGAGGCTCGGGGCTAGATAGGCCGCATCGAGCGGCCCCGCGATGTCACCCCGGTGGCGGTGGGGCGCCATCTTCACCGCATCCTTGGCTCCCA
>DASQTM010000510.1:0-2807 GCA_035641875.1 Microvirga sp.
TCCACTTCCTCGACAACCTGGACCCCACCACCTTCGACCGGATCCTGCACAAGCTGCCCCATTCCTCGACGCGCTACGTGTCGATCTCCAAGTCCGGCGGCACGGGCGAGACCCTGATGCAGTCCATCGCCGTGCTCTCCGCCCTGGAAAAGGCGGGCCTGAAGGCGCAGCCCAAGGACCTGTTCCTCGGCCTGTCCGAGCCCCGCAAGGCCGGCGGCCGGAACGCCCTGCGCGATCTCCTGGAGCCCGAGGGCGTGCGCTTCCTCGAGCACCATACCGGCATCGGCGGACGCTACTCGGTGCTCACCAATGTGGGGCTGCTTCCCGCCGCCGTGCTCGGCCTCGACATCGCGGCCATCCGCCAGGGGGCGGCGGACGCCTACGAGCCCTTCCGCTCCGGCCGATCAGCCCCGGAGGCGCCCGCCGCCGTAGGCGCGGCCCTCAACGTGGCCGCCGCCCATTCGGGCAAGGGCATCGCCATCGCCATGGCCTATGCGGACCGGCTGGAACGCTTCACCCGCTGGTGGGTGCAACTCTGGGCCGAGAGCATCGGCAAGGACGGCAAGGGCACCCAGCCCGTGGCGGCCATCGGCCCGGTGGACCAGCACAGCCAGCTTCAGCTCTACCTGGCGGGCCCCAACGACAAGCTCTTCACGGTGATGACCACGGGCGTGGCCGGGAAGGGGCCCCTCATGGACGAAAAGCTCGCCCGGCGCGCGGGCGAACCGGGCTTTTCCGGCAAGCGCATCGGCGACCTCGTGGCGGCGCAAGGCCGCGCCACCGCCGACACGCTCGCGGCCAACGGCCGCCCGACCCGGCGCATTCATGTGGAAACCCTGGACGAGCGATCCCTGGGCGAGCTCCTGATGCATTTCATGCTGGAAACCATCCTCACCGGCTATGCGCTGGGCGTCGACCCCTTCGATCAGCCGGCGGTGGAGGAGGGCAAGATCCTGGCGAAGGAATACCTGGCGCAGGGGTAGGGCCGGAGCGCAGCGGTCGCGGGCGTGAGCCCGCCAGGAAGGGAATCCATTCACCTGTGGTGACACCCTCAACCGTCATCCCCGCGCAGGCGGGGATCCATAAACACGACGGTAGACGGAAGAGTGCGGCATCCGCTGTGCTTCGTCCTGAAGAGTCAGCGGCTATGGATCCCGGGCTCCGCTGCGCGGGGATGACAGGCGCCTTTCCCCTCCCCCTTGTGGGGAGGGCCAGGGTGGGGGTGTTGGTGCCGCACCTTCATAGGCTATCGCACACACCCCCACCTCCACCTCCTCCCCACAAGGGGGAGGAGAGCCTGTCGCGCCAAGCCTACCCGACTTGCGCAAGAGGAAGTCCCTCTCAGGCAAGCCTGAGAGGGGTGGGGAGGAGAGCTCGGACAGCGCCGACTTGCGCATCATAAAGCTCATCTCAGGCAAGCCTGAGGTGAGTAGGCAGGAGAGCCCGTCGCGCTCCCTGCGCGAGACAAAACCTATCGGGCAGGCCCGGGAGGCCGGCCGAGCACGGCAATAACGTCGCGCCGGCTGGCCTCCCGGGGCCTCAGTCCCTATCTTGCCTGAAGACCCGAATCCTCGCGCGGAAGCCGCCGATGCCCGTTCGCCGCCTCGATCCCATCCTCGTCGACCGCATCGCCGCGGGCGAGGTGGTCGAGCGTCCGGCGTCGGCCGTGAAGGAACTCGTCGAGAACGCCGTGGATGCGGGGGCGGGCTCCATCGAGATCGCCGTGGAGGCGGGCGGACGCAGCCTGATCCGCATCGTCGACGACGGGCAGGGCATGAGCCCGGAGGACCTGGAGCTTGCGGTGGAGCGCCACGCCACCTCCAAGCTGCCCGACGGCGACCTGTTCTCCATCCGGACCCTCGGCTTCCGTGGCGAGGCCCTGCCGTCCATCGGGGCTGTGGCGCGGCTTGCCATCACCACCCGCGCGGCGGACGCCCCCACCGGCTCGTCCATCGTGGTGGAAGCGGGCGTCAAGGGTCCCGTGCGGCCCGCCTCCGCGCCCAAGGGCACCCGGGTCGAGGTGACGGATCTCTTCGCCGCTACCCCGGCGCGGCTGAAGTTCCTGAAGAGCGACCGCTCCGAGGCGCAGGCGGTGGCGGAGATCGTCAAGCGGCTTGCCATCGCCCATCCGACGATCCGCTTCACCCTGCAGGGCGAGCACATCACCGCCTTCACCTATCCGCCGGAGGAGCCCGGCGAGCACGGCTTCCTGCGCCGTCTCTCCCGGGTCCTGGGACATGAGTTCCACGAGAACGCCATGGCCATCGGCGTGGAGCGCGAGGGGGTGCGGCTCACGGGCTTCGCGGGCCTGCCCACCTTCCACCGGGGCACGGGGGCGTCCATCCATTTCGTGGTCAACGGCCGCCCGGTGCGAGACAAGCTCCTGCTCGGGGCGGTGCGCGGGGCCTATGCGGACGTGATGGCCTCGGACCGGCATCCGGTTCTGGCCATCATGATCGACCTCGACCCGCACGCGGTCGACGTGAACGTGCATCCGGCCAAGACCGAGGTCCGCTTCCGCGATCCCAATTTTGTGCGCGGCTTCGTGGTGGCGGCGCTGAAGGAGGCGATCACGCGCTTTGCCTTCCGGTCCGCCTCCACGGTTGGCGCGCGGACGCTCGAGAGCCTGCGCCCGCAGGGAGCGCCCTCAGGGGCGCTGTCCTCGCCAGGGGCGCTCACCCCGCGTCCGATGCCGTACGGGCATCGCGCCTCCGCGCTTCGGCCCGCGGGCGCCTTTGCCGGCTGGCAGGCGCCCCTCGACGCGCCTGTGGGCTCCCATGGGACCGCGGGGCTCGCCGAAAGGCAGG
>DASQTM010000511.1:0-3349 GCA_035641875.1 Microvirga sp.
AGGGTAAGCGCGCCGAACAGGATCATGAGAACGCCCGCCCCGAAGAACGCGATGGCGACGGGCAGGATGTTGAAGGCGACGATCACCATGGCGGCAGCGAGGATCGCCAGGGGAAGAAGGCTCCTGCGGGCGCTGCCGAGCCGGATCCCCCGCGCCGCCAGGGGCAGGGAACCGAGATCGCGCAGGGTATCCGGCAGCCGCTTGAGATTGCCCTGGAGCACGATCACGTCGCCGGGGCGCAGGGTGATGGTGCGCAGGCGCTCCTTGAAGCGCTGGCCGCTGCGGCTGACGGCGATCAGATTGACCTGAAAGCGCTCGTAGAGCCCGATGCGCTCCGCCGAATGGCCGGAGAGAACCGAGTTCGGCCCGATCACGGCTTCGATGACCCCGATCTCGTCCGTAGCCTCGTCGGTTTCCGGCGGGTGGTGCTCCCGGCTGAGCTTCAGGCCCGCGCGTGCGACGGCGCTCTCCAGGGCGTCCGGCTCGCCTTCCAGCATGAGCAGATCGTTCTCGCGGATCGTGGCGTCGGGCAGAGGCGTGGAGCTGCGGGTCTCCTTGCGGATGATGGCCGCGACCTTCACCTCGTCGTTGGCGAGCTTGTGCAGATCGGCCACCGTCTGGCCGATCACCTCCGACTCGGACGTGACCCGCGCCTCGGTGACGTAGTCCTTGATGTTGAGCGCCTCGTCGAGAGACGCCGCGCCCCTGCGCCCCTGCGGCAGCAGGCGGTAGCCGAAGGCCAGGAAGAGGACGCCCGCAAGGGCGATGCCGATGCCCACCGGCGTGAAGTCGAACATGCCGAAGGGCTCGCCCAGCAATTCGCCCCTGACCCGCGACACGATGATGTTGGGCGAGGTGCCCACCAGGGTCACGATGCCTCCGAGCAGGGACCCGAAGGCCATGGGCATGAGAAAGCTGGAGGGCGGCGTGTTCGTGCGCCGGGCGATCTGGAACGCCACGGGAATCATCATCGCCAGCGCGCCGATATTCTTCACGAAGGCCGACAGAACCGTCACGACGCCGACCAGGACCACCACCTGGATCTGCGTGGTGCGCAGGTAGGGCGAGACCCGGTTCAGGGCCGCCTCCAGCACGCCGGACTTGGCCACCGCCGCGCTGACCAGCAAGGCGCTCGCCACGATGATGACGATGTCGTCGCTGAAGCCCGTAAAGGCCTTGTCGGCCGGCACGATCCCGACCAGCACGGCGGCCAGGAGCGACAGCACCGCTACGAGATCATAGCGGAGGCGTCCCCAGACGAAGAGGGCCATCATCCCGGCGACGATGGCGAAGGAGAGCATTTGCGGATGGGTCATGGGGCTCGCGAAAGAAGAGATCCACGATCCAACGCGCGGCGACCCTGTTTGTGTCCGGAAGCGGTTCGGCCCCGGCCGCTTTCGCCGGCGACCTGCTTACTGCCCGAGGACGAGCGCCCAGTAGCGGCCGTAGCGGTTGCCGGCATCGGCGCGGGCGAGCCCGATCCTGCGGGCCTGAGGCATCAGGAGGTTGCTGTTATGGCCGGGCGAAGCCTTCCATTGGCCGATCGCACCGTCGACCGAGGATGAGCCCGCCGCGAGGTTCTCGGCGGAGTAGCCGGCGATGCCGTATTCGTTCATCCGGCTGGCGAAGCTGCCATGGCTGAGCCGGCCCGCCGCGGCGACCGCCCGGGCCTGATGCTCCGCGGCCCTGTTCAGGCGGGAATCCACCGTCACCGGGCTCAGGCCCCGGGAGACGCGGTAGGCGGAAATGAGCGCGGCGGCGGAGGCCGCGTCGCCCGTCGAGCTCGCCAGGACCGCGCTGGCGGGCGTCAGCGACGATTCGGCGGCGCAGCCCGCAAAGCCCAGGGTCATGAGAGCGCAGACAAGAGCAATCCGCATGGACAATCCCCTTGAGGCGGCGTTGAACGCCGCTCCCCTTGAAAAAAGATCCTATGGCGGTCATGTGCCAAGGCCATGACCCGGTGCTGCTGCATGCCATGCTGCGGCTTATCGGTCTAGAACCCGCTCCTGCGTCCCGCCGCGTCAGCTGACCGCATGTCACCTTCCTCGTCCTCTCCTCATGTCGCCGTGATCGGCGGCGGGCCTGCCGGGCTGATCGCCGCGGAGGCTCTCGGGCGCTCGGGCGCAGCGGTCACCGTCTACGACCGGATGCCGTCGCTGGGCCGCAAGCTCCTCATGGCGGGACGGGGCGGCCTCAACCTGACCCACAGCGAGGATTTCGAGCGGTTCGTCACCCGCTATGCCGAGGCCGCGCCAGCTTTGAGGCCGATGGTCGAGGCTTTTCGCCCCGAGGATCTTCGCGCCTGGTGCGAAGGGCTGGGGCAGGAGACTTTCGTGGGGTCGAGCGGGCGCGTGTTTCCCAAGGCCTTCAAGGCCTCCCCGCTCCTGCGGGCCTGGCTAACGCGGCTGGAGGGGCTCGGTGTGCGCTTTGCCCTGCGCCACCGTTGGCAGGGCTGGAATGAGGCGGGCCGTCTCGTCTTCACGGACGCGTCCGGCGAAACGGTGACTGCCGACCCCAGGGCCACGATCCTGGCGCTTGGCGGCGCAAGCTGGCCCCGGCTCGGCTCCGACGGAGGCTGGACCAAGCTCTTATCCGGACGCGGGATCCCGGTGACAGCCTTACGCCCGGCCAATATGGGCTTCACCCTGCCCTGGTCCGAGGTGATGCGCAGCCGGTTCGAGGGCGAGCCCCTCAAGCGGGTGGCCCTCACCTTCGACAGCGCGACCGTTCGCGGCGAGGCCATCGTTACGGCGGACGGGATCGAGGGCGGCGCGGTCTATGGTCTCTCGGCAAGGCTGCGCGACGCCATCGAGCGGGATGGCAGCGCCACCCTTACAATCGATCTCAGGCCCGATCTCTCCCCGGAGGCGCTGGCGAAGCGGCTCGGCGCTCCGCGCCGGGGCCAGTCCGCCTCCACTTTCCTGCGCAAGGCGGCGGCCTTGAGCCCCCTGGGCATCGCCCTCCTGCGCGAATCATCCCCCGCCCTGCCGGTGGAGCCTGAGGCGCTGGCGCGGCTCATCAAGGCCGCGCCCCTGACGCTTACGGGCGCGAAATCCCTCGACCGGGCTATTTCCACCGCGGGCGGGGTGCCCTTCTCGGAGCTGAACGAGCACCTGATGCTGCGGCGGCTACCGGGCGTCTTCGTGGCCGGCGAGATGCTGGACTGGGAGGCCCCCACGGGCGGCTACCTGCTCCAGGCCGTCTTCGCCACGGGCGTGACCGCCGCGAGAGGGGCTCTCGCGTATGCCGGGATTCCCAATGCCGCATTGACCTTCGACCTCGCCTCGGCCACACGGCAAGCGTGATCGATCCGGTTCAGATTCTCCATGACGTTTTCGGCTTCCCCTCC
>DASQTM010000512.1:0-4707 GCA_035641875.1 Microvirga sp.
GATATCGGCGAGTCCGAGAGTCCGATGGTCGAAGACCTTCCGGCGAACGACACGGCTCCCGCTGCCGCCTACGAGGGGGAGCAGTTCGAGCGCCTCGCTGCCCCGCGCGGCGCGCCGGACGACCTGACCAAGCTGAACGGCGTCGGTCCGCAGCTCGAGAAGAAGCTCAACGAGGCCGGCATCTTCCACTACTGGCAGATGGCCGCCATGCAGCCGGACGATGTCGCCCAGCTCGACAAGGACCTGAAGCTCAACGGCCGCATCGAGCGTGACGGCTGGGTCAACCAGGCCCGTTCGATGATCGAGGCTGCTGCTGCTTGAAGCCTCCCGGCGCAGCCCCCTGCTGCGCCGCTTTGAACGAGGGTCGAGCCCGGCGCTCCGCGAGCGCCGGGCTCCCTCTATGCATGAACCCGTGAAAGGATCAGCCATGGCGAACATTACCGCTGCGATGGTGAAAGAGCTGCGCGAGACGACCAGCGCCGGCATGATGGACTGCAAGACCGCTCTCGCTGAGTCGAACGGCGACATGGAGGCCGCGGTCGACTGGCTGCGCAAGAAGGGCCTGTCCAAGGCCGCCAAGAAGGCCGGCCGCGTGGCCGCCGAGGGTCTGGTCGCGGTCGAGTCCTCGGGGCACACGGCCACCATCCTGGAGGTCAACTCCGAGACGGACTTCGTCGCCCGCAACGACCAGTTCCAGGCCTTTGTGCGCGAAGCCGCCAAGATCGCCCTCATGGGCAACGGCACCCTGGAATCCCTTGAGGCCGCCCATTTCCCCGGCTCGCCCACCACCGTGAAGGACCGCCTGCAGGAGCTGATCGCCACCATCGGCGAGAACATGTCCCTGCGCCGCGTCGCCAAGCTCGAAGTGTCGAAGGGCGTGATCTCGTCCTACGTCCACAATGCGGTCCATGAGGGCTTGGGCAAGATCGGCGTTCTCGTAGCGCTTGAGTCCGAGGGCGACGTGACCGTTCTCGGCACCCTGGGCCGCCAGATCGCCATGCACGTGGCCGCCACCAACCCGGTGGCGCTGGACGCGTCCGGCGTCGACCAGGCGACCATCGAGCGCGAGAGCGCCATTCTGCGCGACAAGAACGCCGGCAAGCCGGACCATGTCATGCAGAAGATCGTCGAGAGCGGCCTGAAGAGCTATTTCAAGGAGGTCACCCTCCTGGAGCAGCCCTTCGTGCACGATCCTTCGAAGACCGTGACCCAGGTTCTGAAGGAGGCCGAGTCGAAGGCCGGCAAGCCGGTTGCTCTCAAGAGCTTCGTCCGGTTTGCCCTCGGCGAGGGCATCGCCAAGGAGGAAGCTCCGGATTTCGCGGCCGAAGTCGCTGCGGCGGCGGGCGGCAAGGCCTAAATCAGCCCAAAGCGAAACGGCGGCGCTTCAGCCGCCGTTTTCATGAGAGGGTTTGAAAGAGAGGTCTGGCGATGGCACGGTTTCGGCGCATTCTGGTAAAGCTCTCCGGAGAGGCCCTGATGGCCCCCGACGGCTATTGGCTCGATCCTCAGACCCTGTCCGGACTGGCGGAAGATCTGGCCGAGGCCACCCGCGCCGGCTTTGAGATCGCCCTGGTGATCGGCGGCGGCAACATCATCCGCGGGGCCAGGATGAGCGCCGCCGGCTGGATCGACCGCCCCACGGCGGATTCCATGGGAATGCTCGGCACGGTTATGAATTCGCTCGCCATCGAGACGGCCCTGAACGCAGCGGGCGTCGATGCGCGCACCATGTCGGCCGTGTCCATGCCGACCATCTGCGAAACCTATGCCCGCCAGCCCGCCCTGCATCATCTGGACAAGGGGCAGGTGGTGGTTCTGGCCGGCGGCACCGGCAATCCCTTCTTCACCACCGATACGGCCGCCGTGTTGCGGGCGGCGGAGCTGCGCTGCGACGCGGTTCTCAAGGCGACCCAGGTGGATGGCGTCTATTCGGCCGATCCCAAGCAGGACCCGAATGCGATTCGCTTCGACCGGCTCACCCACGACGAGGCCATCGCCCGCGATCTCAAGGTGATGGATACCGCAGCCTTTGCCCTGGCCCGGGAGAGCAGGCTGTCGATCATCGTCGGATCGGTGCATGCTCCCAGCTCCGTGACGGCTCTTCTTCAGGGTAAAGTCCCTTCCACGATCGTAGCCCCTTGATCCAAGGGTCTTGATGCTGGACCCTGGGAGGCTTAATCCCGTTGAAAGAGTTCGCGTAAGGAAAAGATCCAATGGCCACGACCTTTGACCTCGCCGATGTGAAGCGCCGCATGCAGGGCGCGATCAATGCTTTCAAGAACGACCTGGGCAGCCTGCGCACCGGACGCGCCTCGCCGAACCTGCTCGACCCGATCCAGGTCGACGCCTACGGCTCCCCGATGCCGATCACCCAGGTCGCCACCGTCAACGTGCCGGAACCGCGCCTGCTCAGCGTTCAGGTCTGGGATCGCAGCATGGTCTCCGCCGTGGAGAAGGCGATCCGGGAATCCGATCTAGGCCTCAACCCGCAGACCGAGGGCCAGGTGATCCGCCTGCGCATCCCCGAGATGAACGAGCAGCGCCGCAAGGAAATGGTGAAGGTTGCGCATAAATATGCCGAGGAGGCGCGCATCGCCGTCCGCCACGTCCGCCGCGACGGCCTCGACTTGCTCAAGCGGCTTGAGAAGGACTCCGCCATCAGCGAAGATGACGGCAAGCGGGATGCGGACCAGGTCCAGAAGGCCACGGACCAGTTCGTGGCCGAGATCGACAGCCTCCTGGTGGCCAAAGAGAAAGAAATCATGCACGTCTGATCCTCAGGCGGCATCTGGAAATCAGTATGAGCGGCGAAGCCAAGCTGTCGGCTCCAACCCACGCCTTGAACGAAGCAGGCGGGGGGATGCCGGCCCATGTTGCCATCATCATGGATGGAAACGGCCGCTGGGCCGCCCAAAGGGGGCTGCCCCGATTCGAGGGGCACCGCAGGGGCGTCGAGGCGATCCGCCGGGCCGTGCGCACGGCGGGCGATCTCGGGATCCGCTATCTCACCGTCTACAGCTTCTCGGCCGAGAACTGGCGCCGTCCGGCCCAGGAGGTCTCCGACCTCATGGGCCTCCTCAAGCGCTTCGTCCGCCACGACCTGGCGGAACTGCACGCCAACAACATCCGGGTGCGGATCATCGGCGAGCGCGAGGGGCTGGCCTCGGATATCCGCCTCCTCCTGGAGGAATCCGAGCAGCTGACCCGGTCCAATACCGGCCTCACCCTGGTCATCGCCTTCAATTACGGGGGGCGTCAGGAGATCGTGAACGCGGTGCGCAGGCTCGCCGAAAAGGTGAGAGACGGGGTTCTCGACCCTTCCGCCATCGATATGGAGACCATTGGCGCCGCCCTCGACACTCGGGACATCCCCGATCCCGATCTCGTCATCCGCACCTCGGGCGAGCAGCGGGTCTCGAATTTCCTGACCTGGCAGACGGCCTATTCCGAATTCGTCTTCCTTCCCGATTTCTGGCCGGATTTCGACGACGCCACCTTCAGGGCCGCCATCGACGAGTACGGCCGGCGCGAGCGGCGCTTCGGCGGCCTGAGCGCGCGGGCGGGATGACCATGGCCGCGGATGAAGGCTCCTCCCTGCCGTCCCCCGCCCAGCGGGGGCCCTCGAAGGAGTTGAGCGCCCGGGTCGCATCCGGCATCGTCATGATCGCGGTCGCCCTTCTGGCAGCCTATCTGGGCGGCTGGCTGTTCGCTCTGTTCTGGCTCGCCGCCGGCATCGCCATGATGGCCGAATGGACCAACATGACGGGAATCGAGCCCCGCCGCCCGGTGCAGATCCTGTTCGGCTTAGGCCTTGCGGCGCTCACCGTCCTCCTCCTCACCGAGGTGGGTTTTTGGATCATCGCAGCCTGCGCGCTTGTGTTTCTCGTGGTGGGTTCGCTCCTGACTCAGGGGACAAACCGCAGGCTTTGGGCCGCTTCCGGCTTCGCCTATGCGGCCGTCATCGTCCTCGTTCCGCCGATCGTGCGGGCGCATCCCAATCTCGGCCTGGTGGGCCTCCTGTGGATGTTCGCCGTGGTCTGGGCGACCGACATCGCCGCCTATTTCACCGGAAGAGCGCTGGGCGGCCCGAAGCTCTTCCCGGCGGTCAGCCCCAAGAAGACCTGGTCCGGCTTCTTCGGAGGGCTTCTCGCGGCAGCCATCGCCGGATTTCTCGTGGCGTGGGGCGCGCAGCGGCTCGGACTGGTCCACCCGTTCAGCTTGCGCAACGCCATCATCCTGTCCCTGATTGCCTCGGTCGCGAGCCAGATCGGGGACCTGGGCGAGTCGGCCCTGAAGCGCCATTGCGACGTGAAGGATTCGAGCCACCTCATCCCGGGCCACGGCGGCGTGATGGACCGGCTCGACGGCTTTTGGGCCGTCGCCCTCATCATGGGCATCGTCCTCCTCCTCGTCCGATTTGCAGAATCCTGATCCATGGCGCGTTCCCTCACCATCCTCGGGGCGACAGGTTCGGTCGGCCGCTCGACGGCGGAGGTCGTTCTGACCCACAGGGACGAGCTTCGCGTCGAAGCCGTGGTGGGCGGGCGCGACGCCGAGGCTTTGGCGGCCATGGCCC
Organism: Microvirga sp.; assembly: GCA_035641875.1. GTDB lineage: Bacteria > Pseudomonadota > Alphaproteobacteria > Rhizobiales > Beijerinckiaceae > Microvirga. Next base: position 4,577 of record DASQTM010000512.1, read on the forward strand.
GGCGTCTGGGGGCCAGATTCGCGGCCCTGGCCGACGAACGCGGCGGCGCAGCCCTCGGGCAGGCCTTGTCCGGAAGCGGCATTGGGAGCGGCGCAGGCTCGTCCGCCGTCATTGAGGCGGTGGAGCGCGAG